>CANGCI010000076.1 GCA_947451995.1 Comamonadaceae bacterium
CCACATCATTGAAGGTTAGCGTGGCGCTGAGCGTATCGCCCGCATTGAGGCGGTGGTTCACATCACCTGTGGCGCCCGTCAAGGCCACAGAGGTGACTGCAGGCGCAAGCGTATCGACGCTGATGCTTGGCGAAAGTCCCGCAGTGCCCAAGTTGCCCGCAGCGTCTGCGTAAAAATTGCCTGTGACGGTGATGCTAGCGCTGCCATTGGCCAAGCTGGCTGTCGGCGTGAACACAGCAGTTCGCGTCAGACCTGTTCCGCTGATGGCACCTAAACTGCCGCCTGTGACCACCACATCACCTGCACTGCCATTCCAAACAAAACTGCTGCCTGGGTCTTCAGAAAATGTGAAGGTGATGGTGGCAGTTTCGCCAAGCTTCAAAGCACTGGTGCTGCTGCTGATCAACACCGAAGGCACCAAGGAATCGATGCTGATGCTGGGCGTGTTGCCCGCTGTGCCGTTGTTGCCCGCAGCATCTTGGTAACTGTTGGCGGTGACGGTGATGCTGGCATTGCCAGAAGCCAAATTGGCTGTGGGGGTAAACACCGCTGTGCGCGTCAGTCCTGTACCGCTGATGGCACTCAAAGAACCACCCGTGACTGACAAGTCGCCTGCGCTGCCATCCCATGCAAAACTGGCAAGAGGTGCTTCTGAAAATGTGAATGTGATGCTGGCAGTTTCGCCAGCTTTGAGTGCGCTTACATCGGATGTGATGATGACGCTTGGCGCGGTCGTGTCTACCAAATAGGCAGGATTGCTGGCCACCGCAGACGATGTGATGGTCGCTGCATTGCCTGAAGCATCTTTCAAGCTGGCACCGTTCAAGTGAAGGGCATTCAGTGCAATGGCCACACCATCGTTGTCGGTTTGGCCATTGACAATGGCCGTACTGAACACCAATGCGTTGGTGCCTGAGCCCGAGACATACGTGGCCTGCACAGTGCTGCTTCCCAAGGTCAATTCGAGGGTGGGTGAGCCTGCGGTGATGTTCAACACAATCACTTCGCTGAAGGTCATTGTTGCAAGTAGCGTGTCACCCGCATTGAGCAAGGACACAGTGGCATCACTGGGGCTGACAATGGCGCCAATGGCGCTGGTTAGTAACACATTTGTCACGCTAGGCGCCACGGTGTCTAGGCTGAACGAAGGCGATACGCCCGCAGCCCCCAAATTGCCCGCTGCGTCTTCATAACTTTGTGCCGTGACGGTGATGCTGGCACTGCCGCTGGCCAAATTGGCATCGGGTGTGAACACGGCCGTGCGCGTGAGACCCGTGCCTGTGAGTGCGCTCAACGTGCCGCCGGTCACAGCGACATCGCCGGTGCTGCCATCCCATGCAAAACTGCTGCCAGTATCTTCTGACAGGGTGAACGTGATGTTGGCCGTGTCACCCGCTTTCAATACGCTCGTGTCGGAAGTGATCACCACCGTGGGAACGGTGGTGTCCACCAAAAACAGCGGGTTGGAGAGAACCACCGCACTGGTGATCACACAAGCATTGCCGGCGGCATCGGACAAGATGGCACCGTTAAGGGTCAAGGCGTTGAGTGGCAATGACACGCCGTCGGTGTCGTTGAGGCCTGCCACGATGGTGGCAGTGAAAGTCCAAGTGTTGGTGCCTGTGCCCGACACGTAGGAGGCCTGTACCGCGCTGCTGCCAATTTGCAAAGCGAGGGTCGGTGAGCCACCCGCCGCATTCAGTGTGACCGCATCGTCAAAGCTGACGGTGGCGCTGAGTGTGTCGCCGGCATTCAAGATGCGGTTCACAGCACCTGTGGCGCTGCTTAGAACAATGGCCGTGAGATTGGGCGGCGTGGTATCTGAAGGCGGTGGCGGTGGAGGAGGCGCAGGCGGCGGTGTTGGTGGCGGAGGAATTGGCGGAGGTGGCGGAGGTGGCGGAGGTGCTGGATCTGGTGTTGGTGGCGTGGGTGTTGGGTCTGCTGTGACTTCAAAGGATTCAGCGCTGCGCACCGACACATTGCCCGCCAAGTCAACGGCATAGAGATGGTAGACAGCTGCAGGCAGGCCGCTCAAAGAAAGGGGTGTGTTGCTTTGGACGATGTCAATGGCCACACTTTTGGAAACAAGCGGGCTGAGATTTTCCAAATCACCCAAGTTGAGAATGATGCTGGTGCTAGGCACCACATAGGCTTTGCCCAGTTCATTGCTTTGAACTTGGAGGGTGCCTGACTGTGTTTGTGTCAGCGTGAGCGAGCCGGCCTCAAGTTTGGCGATGGGTGCCGTGGTGTCCACCAAGTGCAAAGGGTTGCTCAGAATGGCACTGGCCGTGTTGAGGGTGGCTCTGCCTAAGGTGTCTTGAAGACTTGCACCATTCAACTGAAGAGGGTTGCTTGCAATGGCCACACCGTCCAAGTCGGTTTGACCATTCACGATGGTGGTGACAAAGACCAGCTCGTTGGTGCCCGATCCCGATACATAGCGCGCTTCGACACTTTGGGTGCCAACGATCAATTGAAGGGAAGGACTGCCACTGCGTGTGTCTAAGTTCACAATCCCGCTGAACGAGACAGTGGCTGTTAGCGTGTCACCAGCGTTCAATCGATGGTTCATCTCACCCGTGGCGCTGGTCAGCGCCATCGACGTAATGGTGGTCGGGGGGATCACTGGCGGTGGCGCAGGCGGTGGTGGCGTTGGGGTGGGTGTGACAGGTGTGACAGGCGTGTCTTTGCCGCCGCCACTCAAGGCAATCACGCCCAGTACAGCCCCTGAAATCTCTGTCAAACCAATGCTGGCGACAGCCGGTGCTGCTGGAAAAAAGGCCAATGCACTGCCAGGATTGAGCAAGGCCACCTTGCAATCGAGCGCATCATCGCGCTCGGTCCAAACCAAACTTTCTGGGACGTCCAGTGCTTCCTTGGGCAAATGCGCTGTGACCTGAACTTCTTCGCAAGCTTGATTTTGCAGTTTGTAAACCGGTGCGTTGGGTACAGGGACGTTGCTCGCTACAAAATAATCTTGCAGCTCCAGTGCCACTTGATCGTCCACCAAGACTTGTAGATTCTTTTGGGAGCGAAGCAGCTTTTGCCCTTTGAGGTGACCGCCTGCTTCTTTGTCGATCAGTTTGTATTCATAGCCTGGTTGTGTTTTCACAAACAGAGGTTTGATGACCGGCGAAGGTGCATCAGGGGCCGTGTTCAACTTGGCCAGTTGAATGGTTTGAACGCGACCATCGGGCGTGGTGGCTTGAAGTTGAACGTCGTTGATCATGCTGACTTACCTCTCGTGTAGCGCGCCGGAGAATGCTTTTTGGACAGGTTTGGCAAGGTACTGAAGCACCGACCTGGAGCGAGTTCGAATGTCGAGAGTGGCCGTCATGCCAGGCTTGAGGTCACTCAGCCGCAGGCGATGAGCGGCTTGGTTCGAAAAAAGTGAAGCACTGCCAAGTGTTTGACCCGACTCAGAAGGCGTGTTGGGATCGATTTGCACTTGCACACGGTAAAAGGCTTGTGTGGCACCCGAGGCGGTGCTGTCGGTGAAGGTGTCTGAACTGATGTAGCTGAGGGTGCCATTCAGCATGCCGTACAGGCTGTAATCGAATGCATCCAACTTCAAACTCACGGGCTGACCGATGCGCAGTTCCCCGATGTCACTCGGATTGATTTTGGCTTCGACAATGTAGCCACCTGTGCTGGGCGAAATGTGCATCAGCTCATCGCCTGCGCGCAAAACGCCCCCCACTGTGTTAATGCGCATGAATTTGACAACGCCATCCACCGGCGTTGTGAGCACACTGTGGTCCAACAAACTTTGGCGTTCGTTCAGCTTGAATTGGTTGGTGGATATTTCTTCCTGCAAGCGAATCACATCTTGCTTGGCGTCTTGTAAATATTTGTTTTGGACGCTGGCAATGCGGCCTTGCGTTTCATGCACCTGACGTTGCGCGCGCATCAACTCCAATTGGCTGACATCGCCTGTTTTCAAAAGCGATTGACTCATGCGCAACTCATCCTCAGAAAGTTCTAAGCCAGCTCGTAGAAGTTTCAATTCATCTAGGTGGCCTTGTTTTCTTTGCAGGTAGACCTGCGCTTGGCCTGATTGAAAGGCGCTACTCGCTGCGTCATTTTTTTGAAATGCCAGAGCCTGACCTGAGGACTCTGCGTTAGCCCTGGCCAATGCAGCGTGCAAAGCGCTCAGTTTGGATTTAACTTCTTGGTAACTGGCTTCAGCGCGCGTGGTTTCAAGCAAGGCAAGTGCTTGACCTGCATGCACTTGCTGACCTTCTGTCACCAGTAATTTGGTCAACACCCCACCATCAGCCGCTTGGATGATTTGATTGCGCGAGACGGCAATCACTTGCCCGTTACTTCGCACAGTTTGGTCCATGTGCGACAAGCTGGCCCAGGCTAAAAAGCTTAGCAAACCCACTAGCAGCAAGCGCGTGCCTGTGAGTTGTTGTTGCCAACGCGTGAGCCTAGCTTCAAAGAAGGGGCGGTCAGGCCTGGAAGTTTGTGTGTTCATGCTTGAAGTTGTCTGAGCACTTGCTCTTTGGGGCCATCCAGCAAAACCTCGTGTTTGGCAATGACGATCAAGCGATCGACCAGGGTCAGCATTTCCGGTTTGTGGGTGACCAAAACCAAGGTGTCTTGAGGTCGAAGGGCTTGTTGAAGAGCCCGTGTCACGTGATCGGCCAGTTGACGGTCCATGGCAGCTGTGGGCTCGTCCATCAACCAAATGCGCGGACGCCTTAAAAACACGCGCGTTAAATTAACCAGCTGCCGCTGTCCGCCCGACAAGCCATGGCCACCTTCTTGGATCGGCAAGTCAAAGCCCATGGGGTGGTTGGCCAATACAGCATGATGAAGTCCTGTTTGATGTGCCACGCCATTCAGAATGTCGTCACCTGGATCTGTCATGCCTACCAACAAGTTGTCGCGTAGCGTGCCCTCAAACAAGCGACCCTCTTGCTGCAGATAGCCCAGTTGCTCTGCCAGCAATGGTTTGGCAATGAACGCCAAATCGACACCATCGAGAGTAATGCCACCAACTTGCGGTTTGTACATGCCGCTCAGTAAACGCAACAATGTCGTTTTGCCCGCACCGATCGGTCCTAAGATACCAATTTTTTCTCCGTTGCGGATGTGTAGCGTGTCTACTTTCAAGGCCGCCTGTTGCCCGTACCCATACATCACATCTTTAAGGGTGTAATTGCCTTGCACCGCATCCAAAACCACCGGTGTTTGGCCATGATGGTCGTCAGGCAGTTGCCAGATTTGATCGAGGCCTTGAAGTGCCGATTGGCAATGTCCCCATTGAATGAGTTGAGAAGGCAAGGCTGCAATGGGCTGCAGGATGCGATTGGACAAAATGGAGCAAGCAATGAGGCTGCCCATGCTGAGCTCGCCTCTGGAAATCATCAGTGCACCCGATGCCACCAACACCACGTAGGCAATTTGCTGCAGCGCTTGCAGATGGTGTTGGGCAGATTCGCTGATTCTTCGCAAGCGCAACTCTTCGCCGCGCGCGGTGTCTGAAATGTTCTGCCACAAACTGAGTTGACGCCAACCCCCTTGGCCAGATTTCAAGGTTTCTGCGCCTTCAATGGCCTCTACCAGCAGGCCTGTTTTTCGCATGTTGGCCAACGCCACCTGGTGACTGCGCTTTTCAATTTCACGCAGACCTTGCAAACCGACCATCAAGGACAACAACAAAAACACCGCAGGAATCAAGGCCAGCCAGCCCGCCATGGCCCACAAAGCGAAGGTGAATACCAAGGCAAAAGGGGCGTCGATCAACATTTGCGTGGCCGACCCCGTTAAAAATGCGCGCACACTTTCGTAAGCCTTGATTTGGCCTGCCAGGCTGCCCACGCTGGTGGGCAATTTGTCCATGCGAACTTGCAGCAGTCGCATGAACACGTCACGGCCCAAACGCTGGTCGACAGCTTCAATGATTTTTTCGTTCAAGTCGGATCGCAAGCGCCGCGCCAACCATTCAAACGCAATGGCACCCAACACGCCCAAACTCAAAACCCATAAGGTAGCGCTGGCACCAGTGGGCACCACGCGGTCGTAGATTTGCATGCTGTAAAAGGAGATGCCCAGCGCTACAAAATTCAACATGACGCCGTTCAGGCTGGCATCGATCAAGGTACTTTGATGCTTTTGAATTTCCAGTTTGATCAAGCGCCAGACGGGACTGTTCGATCGCTCAAAGGGCATTCTGAAATCGACCTTGACCAAAGCCAAAGAACTTAAGTGGTGTTGCGTGGACTCGCCATCTGCCGACTCCAGCACCCATTGCGATTGGCTGTTGTAGCTTTTAACAACACGCCAAGTGCCTTCATGGTCGACGGCGAGGCAGGGCAGCTGAGAGGGATCGATGCTGGCGTTGTTCAGCCATTGCACAGATTTCCAATTCAGCTGCGACTTTAAAAGTTGCAAAGTTTTTTTCGCTGAGTGAGCCTGCGCCTTGTCGATGCAGGCGAATAACGCATGCTTGTCCAAACTTTGGCGTTGCAGTTGCGCCAAGCGTTGCAGAGCCGCTTGCAATGAATTCATGGCGCAGACCCCGCATACGCCGCAGGGGTGCCGTGTGCTTGAATGTGCAATCGACCAAGGCTTTGCAGCCAAGCCATCTCGTTTTCGATGACGGCCAATTCAGCCTGCGAAGTTTCTCGGGCAGCATTCATCACATCGATCCAAGTTTTCTTGCCATTGATAAATTGACGCTCCCAAGCAGCTTGAATTTCTTGGGAAGACTCTAGGTTCAGAAGCAGCATCTCCGCCTTGCTTTGCCTTGCATTGGCATTCAAATAATCGGTTTGAACTGCTTCCAACACACTTCTGCGAGCAGCCATCATTTCTTGCAAGGCGCCATCGTGTTTGTTTTGCAAGGCCGCCAGCTGGTAGGCCAAACCAAAGCCAGCACCTGTGCTGGCACTGAAACCTACAAACACACGATTGGTGTTGGGCGTGTTGGCGTAGGTGTAGTTGCCACGTTGGTGTTCTGCGCGAACATAAACTTCAGGCTGCAAGGCTGCGCGTTTTTCGGCCACCTCGGCCAATTGCAGTTGTGCAACGTGTTCAAGTCGACGGATCAATGGCGAGTTGTCTAGGCTGATGGCTTCCCAGTGCGGCAAAGCTTGCTTCAATGCAAGTCCATCCAGCGTTAGCATTTGAATGTTGGGATGGATCAGCTTGAGTCCCAGGCTTTTGGCCTCTGGCACCCATTGGGTCAAGCGAATCCACGCTTGGTTTTCTTGTTGCAAGGCATTGAACCGATCTTGACGGACTTGCACCAAGCGCAAGTTGGCATAGTTGACTTCGTTCAGGGGCGACAGGCCTTGTTCTGCGCGGCGCGTTATTTTCTGAAGCAGTTGCGTTTGCACCGTTTCACTTTTTTCAAAGACTTGTTGCTGGCGCTGCGCCATGACCACCTCTGTCCAGGCTTGAAGCGTTTTCAAAGCCAAGCCCTGTTGGATTTCTGTCAGGCGTGCATGTTCGATGGCTTGTGTGGCGATCGCTTTGTTGGATTGCGCCGTCAGTCGGCCGCCTGTCCAGAGGGGCTGTTGGAGTTTGAAGCTGAGAACCTGGGGTGAGCCTGTGTAGGCTGGATCGGGCGATTGCGTTTGCACGCGTTCCATGGAGATGGAGGGGGTTGGCCAATACGCTTGCTGCGTGACCTTCAAATCCATGCCTGCAGCTTGCAAGTTCTGGATTTGACTTTGGACCTGGGGATGTTCGGCTGTGACCTTCTGTAAAAGAAGGGGTAGCAGGGGGGATAGTGCAGAAAAAACAGACGGCTGCACAACCAAGCCAAATTCAGGATCTTTTGCGTTGGAATAAAGCGGCTGTGCGCCTATCAACGCAAAAATACATAGCAGGGGTAGCCTATATATTCTTTTGTATTTGTGAAAATTGATCAATAAATAGTTAAGTTATATTTAATATTAGCATGTTTGATACAAGTCAATTTGTGTTCATGGGCGCAATTGCAAGAGAACTGCAGGCGGAGCTTTGTTTTTGTGGCGTGGATCTGTAGGGGGGTTATGATTGAAATTAGCCCTGCAAATTGCAGGACAATTTCTGGAACAACAATGAATTCTTTGGTATTCATTTTGAAATTTTAAACCAACAGTTTTGGAGATGGTTATGCAACGCCGATTCGTTCTTCCTATCGTGGTTTCAGCATTCACTGGCTTCGCCGCTTTGTCTGCCACGCCCCTGGCCATGGCGCAGGCCAAAGATTTGAAAATTGCCCACATTTACAGCAAAACTGGCCCCTTAGAGGCTTACGGCAAGCAAACCCAAGTGGGTCTGATGATGGGCTTGGACTACGCCACAGGCGGCACCATGCAAGTGGGCGGTCGCAAGTTGGTCGTCATTGAAAAAGACGACCAAGGCAAGCCCGACTTGGGTAAGAACCTCTTGGCTGCCGCCTACGGCGACGACAAGGTTGAGATTGCAGTGGGCCCAACGGCATCGCCTGTGGCCTTGGCCATGTTGCCTGTGGCCGAAGAGTACAAAAAGATTTTGCTGGTGGAGCCTGCCGTGGCCGACTCCATCACGGGTGACAAGTGGAATAAATACATCTTCCGCACAGGTCGCAACAGCAGCCAAGATGCCATCTCCAATGCAGTTGCATTGGACAAAGCGGGTTACAGCATCGCCACCTTGGCACAAGACTCTGCGTTTGGTCGTGATGGTGTGAAGGCTTTCCGAGAGTCCTTGAAAACTGCGAAGCTGGTGCATGAAGAGTACTTGCCACCCGCCACCACCGACTTCACAGCCGGCGCACAGCATTTGATCGACAAGCTCAAATCGCAACCCGGTCGCAAAATTATTTTCATCATTTGGGCTGGTGGCAATCCATTCAAAATTGCCGACATGGACTTGAAGCGCTACGGCATTGAAATCGCCACGGGTGGCAACATCCTCCCTGCCATGGTGGCCTACAAGCAATTCCCTGGCATGGAAGGTGCGGCCTACTATTACTTCGGCATGCCCAAGAACACGGTCAACGATGCCATGGTGGCGCGTCATTACACGCAGTTCAAATCACCTCCAGACTTCTTTACAGCGGGTGGCTTTGCATCGGCCATGGCCTTGGTCACTGCTTTGAAGAAAACCAATGGCAACACCGATGCCAACACCTTGATCAGCACCATGGAAGGCATGAGCTTTGACACCCCTAAAGGCAAAATGACCTTCCGCAAAGAAGATCACCAAGCCATGCAAAGCATGTACCACTTCAAAATCAAAGTGGATCCCGCATTTGCGTGGGGTGTGCCAGAGTTGATTCGTGAAATCAAACCTGAAGAAATGAACGTGCCCATTCGCAACAAACGCTAAGGTGAGCT
The DNA here is from genome assembly GCA_947451995.1 of Comamonadaceae bacterium. GTDB lineage: Bacteria > Pseudomonadota > Gammaproteobacteria > Burkholderiales > Burkholderiaceae_C > Limnohabitans_A. The sequence continues at coordinate 9,321 of CANGCI010000076.1, forward strand.
CCCTTGGGCGTTCTGCAAACGCATGACCTCACCATCCGCTTTGGCGGACACGTGGCGGTCAATGCGGTCTCTTGTCGTTTTGAACCTGGCACCTTGACAGCCATCGTCGGCCCCAACGGTGCTGGCAAGACAACCTACTTCAACTTGATATCGGGTCAACTGCCGGCCAGTGAGGGGCGCGTGTTTTTAGAGGGCCAAGAGCTGACAGGCATGAGTGCCTCGGCCAGAACCCGTGCAGGGCTGGGCCGTGCGTTTCAGTTGACCAATTTATTTCCCAATTTGTCTGTGCTTGAAAATGTGCGATTGGCTGTTCAGGCAACTGAATCGGGTGCGCATTTGCGGGGTCTCAATTTGTGGTCAATTTGGCAAGACCACGCGCAACTGACTCAGCAAGCGCAGGACATCTTGCAACAAGTGGCCATGCTGCATCAGGCGCAAGCCACCGTGTCCAGTTTGCCGCATGGCGATCAGCGCAAATTGGAAGTAGCATTGCTCATGGCGCTCAAACCCTCGGTGTACATGTTTGACGAACCCACAGCAGGCATGAGCCAAGATGAGGCGCCCGTGATCCTAAACCTCATTCGCAAATTGAAAAGTGACAAAACCAAAACCATTTTGTTGGTCGAGCACAAAATGGACGTGGTGCGCGAATTGGCCGATCGCATCATTGTGTTGCACAACGGCCAGTTGGTGGCCGATGGCGAGCCAGCAGAAGTCATGGCCTCTGCCGTGGTGCAAGAAGCTTACTTGGGTGCCAAACCTGCGCAGACCCATCCTCAATCCAGTGTCAACGCCAGTGCAGAGGAGGGCGTGTGATGTCTGCCAATGTCTTGCTCGAATTGAATGAGGTGCACACACACATTGGCGCGTATCACATCTTGCATGGCGTCAATTTGCAAATCCCTCGGGGTGAACTCACGTTGTTGTTAGGTCGCAATGGCGCAGGCAAAACCACCACCCTCAGAACCATCATGGGTTTGTGGCAGGCCTCACAGGGCACTGTGAATTTCAATGGGCATGACATCACGCACATGAGCACGCCCGACATTGCGTCGCTCAACATTGCCTACGTGCCCGAAAACATGGGCATTTTTTCAGACCTCACGGTTGAAGAAAACATGTTGTTGGCTGCACGCAAAGCATCGCATGCGCAGCAAATGGACGCAGACCGCTTGGCCTGGATTTACGCCATGTTTCCTGCAGTTGAAAAATTTTGGCATCACCCCGCAGGCAAGTTGTCGGGCGGACAAAAGCAAATGCTGGCCGTGGCCCGTGCCATGGTCGAGCCCCGCGATTTGCTCATCGTCGATGAACCGAGCAAAGGATTGGCACCAGCCATTGTGCAAAACATGATCGATGCCTTTCAAAAAATGAAAGCCAGTGGCGTGAGCATTTTGTTGGTGGAGCAAAACATTCATTTTGCGCAGCAGCTGGGTGACAGCGTGGCGGTGATGGACAACGGTCGTGTCATCCATGCAGGCAGCATGGCCGCGCTGAGTGCCGA
>CANGCI010000077.1 GCA_947451995.1 Comamonadaceae bacterium
GAACGTGATCACGGCAAAGGCAATGGCCAGCCAAAGCCCGAGCGGGTTTTGAGGCATTGTCTTGGAGAGTTTCAAGCCTGTTGCAATGATCAAGCCGCCCGACACAGCCCCCATGCCTTTGAGCGCACCTTGTGCCACAGCACTCTCTGACACGCCGCCGAACAAAATGGCCAAGGTCAAGACCAGCAGCATGGGCGCCATGATCAGGCCACTGACAGCAGCCAGTGCACCCGCGAGACCAAAATATTTGCCGCCCAACATCAAGCAAAGGTTGACGACATTGGGGCCTGGCATGACTTGCGCCACCGACCATTCCTCCACAAATTGTGCTTGTGTGAGCCACTTTCGACGGTTCACCAATTCGTGTTGAACGATCACCAAGACGCCGCCAACGCCTTGCAGGGCCATCAGGGTGAAGGCCACGAAGAGTTCGGTCTTCGATTGGGGTTGACGAATTTCAGATTCTTCAGGGGTCATGCGCTGATTATCCTTGAGACGCAGAACCGGTATTTGCATCTTCCCAGACCAACTTGCCTTGGCCCAGATCGTTCAGTGCCTGTTGCCACTTCACTGACTGAACTTTGGGAATTTCCAGTACAAATTGAACCAAACTTTCATGGCTGACACTCAAAATACTGACTTCCGCCATTTGTGCTTGCCGTCGAAGCCAGCCCTCCATGTCATAGGGGACCCAACAGATCAGTTCAATTTTGGGGACGATGGGTGACTTCTCAGCGACCAGAAGCGCTTGTGCAACAGCATCGGTATAGGCTCTTACCAAGCCGCCCGCACCCAGTTTAATGCCCCCAAAATAACGAACTACGGTGGCCACCACACCGTCCAAATCTTGATGCCGCAAGACTTCCAGCATCGGTCTTCCTGCAGTGCCGCTGGGTTCGCCATCGTCTTGGGCCGCAGAATCACCTCCGGCCAACATGGCCCAACAAACATGAACGGCATCGGGGTGGGCTTGCTTGAGCTGCAAAACGAGCGCTTGCGCCTCTGCACGATTCTTGACCGGCTGAACACGGGCCAAAAAGCGGCTCTTTTTAATGACCAACTCATGGTCGACCGGCGCTAGCAAAGTCATGGGCATGGCTCAATTATCGGATGAGAAAGACCTTTCAACCGACACAGACCTTGTAGAGGCTCTAAACTCGGGGGATTCCTCTCCAGATTGGTTCATGAACGCCTTCGTCGATGTCTCCTTTTTTCCGCGTGAAGCGAAACCCCTGACCAGTTATCGCAAGTTCTGGGCAGCGCGCTTTGGCACGGCCCCGTTTTTGCCCATGAGCCGTTCAGAAATGACCCAGCTGGGTTGGGACAGTTGCGACATCATTTTGGTCACTGGCGATGCCTATGTTGATCACCCCAGCTTTGGCATGGCGGTCATTGGTCGCATGCTTGAAGCCCAAGGGTTCAGGGTGGGCATCATTGCCCAGCCAGACTGGCAAAGCGCTGAAGCTTTCAAAGCCTTGGGCAAACCTAATTTATTTTGGGGCGTCACAGCTGGCAACATGGATTCCATGATCAACCGCTACACGGCGGATCGCAAAATTCGTTCTGACGATGCCTACACCCCCGGTGATGTCGGTGGAAAACGCCCCGACCGTGCTGCCATTGTCTACAGCCAACGATGCCGTGAAGCATTTCCAGATGTGCCCATTGTTTTGGGTGGCATCGAGGGTTCTCTGCGCCGCATTGCACACTACGATTACTGGTCAGACAAGGTTCGCCGCTCCATCGTGGTCGACAGCAAATGTGATTTGTTGTTGTATGGCAATGCCGAACGCGCTGTGGTTGAAATTGCGCATCGTTTGGCCGCCAAAGTCCCTGTGCAAGAGATTACGGATGTTCGGGGTACTGCGTTTGTGCGCCGTCAAACACCTGAAGGCTGGTTTGAAATTGACTCAACCACCGTTGATTCTCCAGGGCATGTCGAAGCCCACATCAATCCGTATTTGATGATTTCGGAGCAAGCCAAAAGCAATGGTGCCAGCTGTGCCCGTGAGGATGAAGCACAGGCTGTGGCAAATCAAGAAAATGCCAAAGCCAGCCTTTCGAATTTGAAAACAGAACAAACCCTTCAGTTTGTGTCTAACCCCAACATGCCAGCGCTCAAAGGCAAAGGCTTGCACAAGGTGCCTCCCCGAGATCGAAGTGTGATTCGCTTGCCCAGTTATGAGCAAGTTAAAAGCGATCCTGTTTTGTATGCCCACGCCAATCGTGTGTTGCATTTGGAAACCAATCCTGGCAATGCGCGTTGCTTGGTGCAAGCCCATGGCGATGACCATACAGCGCGTGATGTGTGGATCACACCACCGCCCATTCCATTGACAACATCTGAAATGGATGCGGTGTTTGACTTGCCCTATGCGCGCAGTCCCCATCCCAGCTACGCAGACGAAAATGGTTCGCACGATGGTGCAACCAAAATTCCTGCATGGGAAATGATTCGCTTCTCGGTCAACATCATGCGAGGTTGCTTTGGCGGATGTACTTTCTGTTCAATCACAGAACACGAAGGCCGCATCATTCAAAGTCGAAGTGAAGCTTCCGTGCTGCGAGAAATTGAAGACATCCGCGACAAAGTCAAAGGCTTCACGGGTGTCATTTCAGACTTGGGCGGCCCTACGGCCAACATGTACCGTTTGGGATGCAAAAGTCCCGAGATTGAAGCGGCGTGTCGCAAACCCAGTTGTGTGTTCCCCGGCATTTGCAGCAACCTCACCACCGACCACGGTCCTTTGGTTCAGATGTACCGCAAAGCCCGCAGCATCAAGGGCATCAAGAAAATTCTGATCGGTTCTGGTTTGCGTTATGACTTGGCTGTTCAGAGTCCTGAGTACGTCAAAGAGTTGGTGACGCACCACGTTGGTGGCTATCTGAAAATTGCGCCTGAGCACACCGAGACCGGTCCGCTGTCCAAAATGATGAAGCCCGGCATTGGCACTTACGATCGCTTCAAAAGCATGTTTGACAAGTTCAGCGCAGAAGCGGGCAAGAAACAATTTTTGGTGCCTTATTTCATTGCGGCTCATCCAGGCACCAGTGACGAAGACATGATGAATTTGGCCATCTGGCTCAAGAAGAACGGCTTCAGAGCAGACCAAGTTCAAACTTTCTACCCCAGTCCCATGGCAAGCGCCACGGCCATGTACCACACCACGCGCAATCCGCTGCGCAAAGTGACACGCGACAGTGAAAAAGTCGATGTGGTGAAGGGTGAAAAGCGCCGTCGATTGCACAAGGCTTTCTTGCGATACCACGATGCCAATCACTGGCCCTTGTTGCGGGACGCCTTGAAAGCAATGGGCCGTGCCGACTTGATTGGCAATGGCAAACACCACCTCATTCCTACGTGGCAACCTTTGTCGGATGAGTATCAGAGCGCGCGCCGCAAGAACAGCACCCCCACGGGTTCACCCCGCAAGGGCCAAGTGCTGACGCAGCATACGGGATTGCCACCGCGCAAAAAGCGTTGAGCAAGGCCTGATCCGTTGCAGTGTCTAGGCAGCTTCAAGCCTGCAAGACTTGCAACAACTCGGTCTCAATTTCAATTTGCTCACGGTTGTGTTGCAATGCAGAGCCTTCAATTAAGAAGGTGTCTTCTACACGTTCTCCCAAGGTACTGATCTTGGCCAACTTGAGGCTGATACCGTGCTTTGCCAACACGGTGGCCACGCTGTAAAGCAAACCCAAGCGATCGCTTGCCGAAATACCCAAGAGCCAGCTTTGAGCTTTTTCGTCGGGGTGCAAAGTGATGCGGGGTGCAATGGGGAAATTTTTCACACGCCGAGAGACACGTCCTTTTGTAGGCGCGGGCAGAGTTCCTTGACGGTCAATGGTGCTGCACAACCCAGACTCCACCATGGTGATTAATTCACGGTAATGCTCCGGGAGCAAAGACGTCACCACTTGGAATGTATCGAGGGCGTAGCCATTGTTGGCGGTGTGAATTTTGGCATCCAAAATGCTAAATCCGGCTTGATCAAAATAGCCGCAAATGCGCGCAAACAAATCAGGTTGATCGGCGGTGTAAACCAAAATCTGCAAGCCTTCGCCGATGGGGGAGATGCGTGCGCGAACGATGCTTTTGCCATCTAAGTTGGCTATGGCGGTTTCACCAGGTTTGGCAACGTAGCGCGACAGTTGGCGTGCATGCCAAGCAATTTCGCTGGCGTCATGGCGCATGAAGTAGCCCACGTCCAAGGTATCCCACAAGGCCTTTTGGCCATCGTGCGGTTCGGAGTGACGTGCCAATTCAATCAAGGCATCACGTTTGCGGGCTTCAATTTCGGCATTGGCATCGGGCGCACGACCGCCCAACACGCGCAAGGTGTATCGGTACAAATCTTCGAGCAACTTGCCTTTCCAGGCATTCCAAACTTTGGGACTGGTGCCACGAATGTCGGCCACTGTCAGCAGGTACAGGGCCGTTAAATGACGTTCGTTGCCCACACGTTTGGCAAACGCTGCAATGACGTCCGGATCGCTCAAGTCTTCCTTTTGCGCCACATGGCTCATGGTCAAGTGCTCCCCGACCAAGAAAGCAATCAGCTTGGCATCTTCTTTAGGGATACCGTGCTGCCTGCAAAATTGTTGAACTTCAGCCACACCCAACTTCGAGTGATCTCCACCGCGCCCTTTGGCGATGTCGTGAAACAGGGCGGCTGTGTAGAGGATGTAGGGCTTGTCCCATCCTGCTGCAAGTTGAGAGCAAAATGGGTACTCGTGCGCATGGTCTGCAATGAAAAAACGGCGGACGTTGCGCAAGACCATCATGATGTGCTGGTCCACGGTGTAGACGTGAAACAGATCGTGCTGCATCTGACCCACAATGTTTCTGAACACCCACAGGTATCGACCCAACACGGAAGTTTGGTTCATCAAGCGAAGTGCATGCGTGATGCCTTGGCTTTCCTGCAAAATTTTCAGAAATGTAGCGCGGTTGACAGGATCGCGGCGAAACTTGGCATCCATGACGTTGCGAACGTTGTAGAGTGCACGCAAGGTTTTGGCTGACAGGCCCTTCACACCGTGCGTTTGCTGGTACATCAAGAATGTCTCAAGAATGGCGTGTGGGTGCTTTTGGTACAAGTCATCTTGTGCCACTTCCAACAAGCCATTGCGTTCATCAAAATGATCGTTCAAACGCCTCACTTCAATGCGAATGTCGCCGCGTTGCGCTTGCAGATACGCTTCGATGTTGAGCATCAAAATTTGGTTCAACTGCGTCACAGCCTTGGCAGCCCAGTAGTATTGACGCATCAGCACTTCACTGGCGCGCTGGGTGTGTTTGCCCTCTGGTGTACTTTTGGCTTGATAACCAAAGCTCTCGGCCAGTGCGTGTTGCAAATCAAAAACCAAGCGATCTTCTCGTCGCTTGGCCAGCAAATGAAGCCTTGCGCGGATGAGGCTCAAAACGGCTTCGTTGCGTTTGATCTGTTTAACTTCTAAAGGGGTGGCCAAACCTTTGATTGCCAAATCGTCCCAAGTGCTTCCCAAGCCAGCAGCCCGTGTAACCCACAAGATGATTTGCAAATCGCGCAAACCACCGGGTGATTCTTTGCAATTGGGCTCAAGAGAATAGGGCGTGTTTTCAAATTTGTTGTGGCGCTGCTGGAGTTCCAGAGACTTGGCTACAAAAAAAGCATGGGGGTCCATGGCGGCTTGGTAGCTGGTTTGAAACTTCGCAAACAAAGATTTACTGCCGGTGATGTAGCGGCTCTCGAGCAGCGAGGTTTGCACCGTGATGTCTTTGGCTGACTCCTCTAGGCAATCCTTGAGGGTACGGACACTCGAACCAATTTCCAAGCCGCTGTCCCAGCAACTGCCGATGAAATTCTCAAGTTTGGTTTTGAGTTCTTCTGACGCGTTAGGATTGGCGTGGTCGGGCAACAAGACCAGCACATCCAAGTCGGAGGAGGGGAACAACTCGCCCCGTCCAAAACCGCCGACGGCAATGAGGCTTTCACCATTGTCAAAGCCCGCTTGGTTCCACAGTTGGATCAACAATTTGTCGGCCAGCGTGGCCAATCGCATCAGGCTGCGTTTCAAACCACGGCCATTGGCTGCGCTGTTGGCAATGTTGGCCCACAGCGCTTGCTTTTCTTGACGATAGGAGTCTCGAAATGCCGACAAGTCAGCCATGATCTTAGCCCTTGATGAAAGCGGGAACGGGTGGGCTTCCTGCTGACAAAGTCAGGACTTCGTAGCCCGTATCCGTCACCAAGATGGTGTGCTCCCACTGGGCTGACAAAGAGCGGTCTTTGGTGACGATGGTCCAACCATCGCCCATTTCCTTGATCTCGCGCTTACCAGCGTTGATCATGGGTTCAATGGTGAAGGTCATGCCGGGCTTGAGCTCTTCCAAGGTGCCAGGTTTTCCATAATGCAAAACTTGCGGCTCCTCATGAAACACGCGCCCAATGCCATGACCGCAAAACTCACGAACAATGGAAAAACCCATGTTCTCAGCGAATTTTTGAATGGCCCAACCAATGTCACCCAAGCGAGCGCCAGGTTTGACTTGTGCAATGCCGTGCCACATGGCCTCGTAGGTTGCATTGCAAAGTCGTTTGGCCGCAATGGAAACGTCGCCCACCATGAACATGCGGCTGGTGTCACCATGCCACCCATCTTTGATGACAGTGATGTCAATGTTGACGATGTCGCCTTTTTTCAAGGCTTTTTCATTGGGGATGCCGTGGCAAACCTGATGGTTGATGGAAGTGCAAATGGATTTGGGATAGGGTGAATAACCAGGGGGCTGGTAGTTCAGTGGCGCTGGAATGGTGCCTTGAACATTGACCATGTAATCGTGGGCCAATTTGTCCAGTTCGTTGGTTGTGACACCTGGTACCACAAAGGGTGTCAAATAATCGAGTACTTCGGAAGCCAGTCGGCCGGCGACTCGCATGCCTTCTGCGCCTTGGGGGTCTTTGGGGGTGATCGTCATGGGGAATGATTATCCCATCCAACGGGTAACTTTGCTCAAAATGGACTTGTCAGCGGTTAAAATAAGCACTCGTTCAATGCCCCAGTCAGCGGCATTTGAGACACTTTCCCTACAGCCCTCAAGGCCACCCTGTGACCCTGCAAACTCTCATCTTGGACGGCGGCAACGCCCTCAGCGAATTCCGTGTTCAGCAACTTCTGCCGCGCCTACAGGCCATTTGTCCCGATGTGACAGGTCTGTCTGGCCACTACCTTCACCTCGTTGCCAGCGAGTCGACCCTCGCAGCCGATGCCCAAAAGGTCCTTGCTTCCTTGCTGACCTACGGCGATCCTGCAATGCCCACGGCCAACAGCAAATTGGATTGGCACCTTTGTGTATCACCTCGTTTAGGGACAGTGTCACCATGGGCATCCAAAGCCACGGACATTGCACACAACTGTGGGCTGATGGTTCGCCGCATTGAACGCTTGGTTGAATACCGCTTGCAAATGCGTTCTGCATCACAGGTGCAAAACCTGCAGCCGCACATTCAGTTGGCTTTGGCCGATTTGTTGCACGACCGCATGACCGAGTCCATCCTTGCAAAACGCGAAGATGCATTGGCACTGTTCACAGAACTTCAAGCGCAAGCCCTTTTGCATGTGGATGTGTTGAAGGGTGGACGCACAGCATTGGTCAAGGCCAATCAAGAATTTGGCTTGGCCTTGGCCGAGGATGAAATTGATTATTTGCTCTACTCATTTCAGCAACTGGGGCGCAATCCTACGGACGTTGAGTTGATGATGTTTGCGCAGGCCAACAGCGAGCACTGCCGTCATAAAATTTTCAACGCCCAATTCACCATCGATGGACAAGCCCAATCCCATAGCTTGTTTGGCATGATTCGCCATACCCATCAGCAAAACCCTCAACACACTGTTGTGGCGTATTCAGACAACGCGTCCATCATGACTGGCCATGAAGTTGAACGCTTTGTCGCGAAGCAGGGTGGCCCCTATGCCAAAGAAAAAGCGCTTCACCATGTGTTGATGAAGGTTGAGACGCACAACCATCCCACCGCCATTTCGCCATTCCCTGGCGCTTCAACTGGGGCAGGTGGTGAGATTCGTGACGAAGGTGCGACAGGACGAGGCTCCAAACCCAAAGCCGGTCTAACAGGATTTACAGTTTCCAAATTGTGGAACAGTCCACACGGTAAACCTGATCACATGGCCAGTCCGTTGCAGATCATGACCGAAGGCCCATTGGGGGGCGCAGCGTTCAACAATGAATTTGGCCGTCCTAACTTGTTGGGTTACTTTCGTGAGTATGAACAAGAAGTGGATGGTGTTTTGCGGGGTTATCACAAGCCCATCATGATTGCGGGAGGCTTGGGCGTCATCGACGACATTCAAACCAAAAAGATCCAATTTCCTGCGGGCACGCTGCTGATTCAATTGGGTGGCCCAGGCATGCTGATTGGCATGGGTGGCAGTGCGGCCAGTTCCATGGCATCCGGCACCAACGCAGCCAACTTGGATTTCGATTCTGTTCAACGTGGCAATCCTGAAATTGAACGTCGCGCGCAAGAGGTCATCAACCATTGCTGGGTGATGGGCAGAGACAATCCTATTTTGGCGATTCACGATGTGGGGGCCGGCGGTTTGTCCAATGCCTTCCCAGAACTCACCAACGACGCAGGTCGTGGGGCGCGTTTTGATTTGCGCGCAGTGCCTTTGGAAGCCTCTGGCTTGTCACCCAAAGAAATTTGGTCCAACGAAAGTCAAGAGCGCTACGTCTTGGCCATCGCACCTGAATCTTTACCTCAATTCAAAGCCTTTTGCGAGCGCGAGCGTTGCCCATTTGCCGTAGTGGGTGTTGCCACCGAAGAGAGACATTTGATTTTGGCCGATGACCAAGCCACATCGCCTGAAACCGAAAATCCCGTCAACATGCCGATGAATGTGCTGTTGGGCAAGCCGCCCAAAATGCACCGTGATGTGAAGTCGCTCAAGCGCAACATCACGCCGCTCAATCTCACCGGTGTTGATTTGCAAGATGCAGTGGTTCAAGTCTTGAGCCATCCTACTGTGGCTTCCAAACGTTTCCTCATCACCATTGGTGACCGCACCGTGGGCGGCTTGACGCACAGAGACCAAATGGTCGGTCCATGGCAAGTGCCCGTGGCCGATTGCGCAGTCACCTTGGCCGACTATCAAAGTTTCCAAGGTGAGGCCATGAGCATGGGCGAACGCACGCCCTTGGCCAGTGTTGACGCAGCGGCATCGGGTCGCATGGCCGTGGCTGAAGCCATTACCAATTTGTTGGCGGCACCCATTGAACTCGACCGCGTCAAACTCAGCGCCAATTGGATGGCAGCTTGCGGCGAACCGGGTGAAGATGCTGCGTTGTATGAAACCGTCAAGGCGGTTGGTCTTGAACTGTGCCCCGCTCTGGGTGTGTCAATTCCCGTGGGCAAAGACAGTTTGTCGATGAAAACCCAGTGGGCCGTGGATGGTCAAACACGCAAAGTGACGTCGCCAGTCAGTTTGATTGTCAGTGCCTTCGCCAGTTTGCCGGATGTGCGTAGAACGCTCACGCCTCAATTGAATGCCACCTTGGATGACACGTCGCTCATTCTGATTGATCTCAGCCATGGCCAATCGCGCATGGGTGGCAGCATCTTGAGTCAGGTGCTCAATCAATCGGGCGATCAGGTGCCTGATTTGGAAACGCCTGCCAATTTGGTCAACTTGGTCAAAGTGATCAATCAATTGCGCGCCCAAGACAAACTGCTGGCGTATCACGATCGCAGTGATGGCGGCTTGTTCTGTGCCGTGGCTGAAATGTGTTTTGCCGGACAAGTGGGCGTAGCGCTCAATTTGGACATGCTGGTCACAGAGGGCGATGGCATTTCAGACAGCCGTGCCGACCATGGCGATGCCAAAAACTGGGCTCAACAAGTCAGCGCCCGTCGTCATGAATTGACACTCAAAGCCTTGTTCAATGAAGAACTGGGCGTGGTGATTCAAATCAACACCCAAGATCGCGGGGAAGTGATGCAAGCCTTGCGTGATCATGGCTTGTCCAAACACAGTCATGTCATTGGTAAAACACGACCTGTGCAGGCAGCGGTTCAAAAAGGTGTGGGCGAGATCAGCATTTGGCGTGACACCCAAGAAATATTTTCTGCCAAATTAGAAGACCTTCACCAAGTTTGGGACAGCGTCAGTTGGAAAATTTGCCAACAGCGTGACAACCCCGTTTGCGCAGACAGTGAACACGCATCCGCAGGCAATCCTGCCAATCCTGGTTTGCATGTCTCTTTGACATTCAAGCCAGAGGAAAATGTGGCGGCACCCTGGATGAATTTGGCCAAACCCAAAGTGGCCATTCTGCGTGAGCAGGGCGTCAACTCGCATGTGGAAATGGCCTATGCATTTGCAGAAGCTGGTTTTGAGTCGCACGATGTTCACATGACCGATTTGCAAAGTGGTCGGGTCAGCTTGAAGGATTTTCAAGGCTTAGTGGCTTGCGGTGGTTTCAGTTACGGTGACACCTTGGGCGCAGGCATTGGTTGGGCCCGCAGCATCACATTCAATCCCGCATTGTCAGAACAATTTAAATCTTACTTTGCGCGCCAAGATACCTTTGGCTTGGGCGTATGCAATGGTTGCCAGATGTTTGCTGAGCTGGCAGACATCATTCCCGGCGCACAAGATTGGCCTCGCTTCACCACCAACCAAAGTGAACGCTTTGAAGCGCGTCTCTCCATGGTGGAAGTCCTGCCTTCGCCCAGCCTGTTTTTCCAAGACATGGCCGGTAGCCGATTGCCTATCGCGGTGGCGCACGGTGAAGGATTTGCAAAC
>CANGCI010000078.1 GCA_947451995.1 Comamonadaceae bacterium
CAGGTCATGCCACCGGTGGCTTGAAAGTCAACGGCGTAGGTGCTGTGTCTGCGGCGCCTTTGGGCAATGCCGCCGTGTTGCCCATCAGTTGGATGTATTGCCGCATGATGGGCGCTGAAGGTTTGAAGCATGCCACTGAAGCCGCCATCTTGGCTGCCAACTACATCAGCCAACGCCTGGCTGATCATTACCCAACGCTTTATGCCAGCGTCGGCGCCAACGGCAAAGCGGGTCACGTGGCCCACGAGTGCATTTTGGATTTGCGCGGTTTGAAAGAAACCAGCGGCGTGATGGCCGAAGACGTGGCCAAGCGCTTGATGGACTATGGCTTCCACGCCCCCACACTGTCTTTCCCTGTGGTCAACACACTGATGGTGGAACCCACCGAAAGCGAAACCTTGGAAGAGCTCGACCGTTTCATTGACGCCATGATTGCGATTCGCAATGAAGTGCGCCAAATCGAAAACGGCGATTGGCCACAAGACAACAATCCGCTCAAGCATGCACCGCACACAGCCGCCAGTTTGATGGCCGCAGATTGGAACCGTCCTTATTCACGCGAAGTGGGCGCTGCGCAAGCAGGACGCCCATTGAGTAGCGTGAAGTACTGGCCCCAAGTGGGCCGTGTGGACAACGTTTACGGTGATCGCAACCTGTTCTGCAGCTGCGTGCCCATGAGCGACTACGCCTCATGAGCGCTTTACAAGTTCAACGCGTTGATTACCTCAACGCCAACGATGCGCAAGCCCTGGTATTTTTGCTCGACGCCTATGCCCAGGATCCTATGGGCGGTGGCGAGCCACTTCAGCCTGAAGCGGCTGCACGTTTGTGCGCCGACTTGTCACGCATCGCAAGTGCGGCCAGCTTCATTGCTTGGTTAGACGACAAACCCATTGGTTTGATCAATTGCTTTGAAGGCTATTCCACCTTCAAAGCCAAGCCCTTGCTGAATGTGCACGACATTGCCGTCTTGGACGGTCACCGTGGCCAGGGTGTTGGTCAAGCGCTGCTTCAAGCTGCCCAAGCCCATGCCCTTTCGCGAGGCTGCTGCAAGCTCACCCTGGAGGTTTTAAGTGGCAACGCACCCGCCATGCAAAGCTACAAACGCTTTGGTTTTGAACAATACGAACTCGATCCAGCCGCCGGACAAGCGCAATTCATGCAAAAGTGGCTGTAAAGTCACGGGTGCATGAACCCCTCACCGAATTCAAAGCCTTTTAGCGTCTTAAGCGTCATCCCCCCGATGACGCAGCTCAACACGCCCTACCCGTCGACGGCCTACCTGACGGGCTTTTTACGTTCGCGCGGGGTGGCTGCAACACAAGAAGATTTGGCCCTTAAGCTGGTCTTGAATTTGTTCACGCCACATGGCATGGCGCAAATTCGCGACAAAGCACTCTCGCTGCCAGAAGCCAAGCGCAGTGCCAGCGTTAATTTTTTCTTAGATTTCTTTGAGCGCTACGAAAACTCCATCGCCCCCACCATTGCCTTCTTGCAAGGCAAGGACAGCACCCTTAGCCACCGCATTGCAGGCAGAGGCTTCTTACCAGAAGGCCCTCGTTTTACGGCACTGGATGCCTACGACGATGGCGAATCAGCCGACCCCTTGGCCTGGGCCTTTGGCGCCCTAGGTCAACAAGACCGTGCGCGCCATTTGGCCACTTTGTACTTGAACGACTTGGCCGATGTGCTGCGCGACGCCGTCGACAGTCGTTTTGAATTTGTCCGCTACGGTGAATCCTTGGCGGGTAGCCAGGCCACGTTTGAGCCTTTGGCTGAAGCCTTGGCCGCACCGTTGACATTGATGGACGAGACACTGCAAGCACTCACCCTGAAGGCCATTGAACAGCATCAGCCGTCTTTGGTCCTGCTGTCCGTGCCCTTTCCTGGCGCAGTCTATGCCGCCTTCCGAATTGCGCAGTGCATCAAGCAACATCACCCGCACATTCACATTGCACTGGGCGGTGGTTTTGTGAACACCGAACTGCGCGAACTGACAGAGCCTCGCGTGTTTGACTTCGTCGACTTTGTGACCTTAGATTCTGGCGAACGTCCTTTGTTGGCCTTGCTTGAACATTTGCAAGGTCAGCGTGCTGCAGGACGTTTGGTCAGAACCTTCGTTCGCAAACCTGACACGGGTACTGTTCAGCTGATGAATTGGTCAGAGCCCGACGTCCCCTTTGAAGAACTGGGCACCGCCACTTGGGACGGACTGCCTTTGAACGACTACTTGTCTTTGCTCGACATGCTTAACCCCATGCATCGATTGTGGAGCGATGGTCGTTGGAACAAACTCACCGTGGCGCATGGTTGCTATTGGAAAAAATGCAGCTTCTGTGATGTCAGCCTCGACTACATCTCTCGCTACGAAACAGCTTCCGCCGAATTGCTGGTCGATCGCATTGAAACCATTGTGAAAGAGACCGGTCAAACAGGCTTTCACTTTGTCGACGAAGCCGCACCGCCCAAAGCCCTCAAAGCTTTGGCCGAAGAATTGATTCGCAGAAAGGTGCACATTTCTTGGTGGGGCAACATCCGATTTGAAAAAACCTTCACACCCGAATTGGCAGAATTGTTGGCCGAGAGTGGCTGCATCGCCATGTCGGGTGGCCTGGAAGTGGCCTCCGACCGCTTGCTCACGTTGATGAAAAAAGGCGTGTCAGTAGAACAGGTGGCGCAGGTCACGAAGGGCTTCTCAGAAGCAGGCATCTTGGTTCACGCCTACCTCATGTATGGCTTTCCAACCCAAACGGTGCAAGACACGGTGGATGCCTTGGAGTACGTGCGGCAGCTTTTTGAGAATGGCTGTATCCAAAGTGGCTTCTTCCATCGCTTTGCCTGCACGGTTCACTCCCCCGTGGGTTTGAATCCAGAGGACTACGGCATCGAATTGATTCCCTTGCCGCCTGTTTCATTTGGCAAGAACGACATTGGCTTCATTGATCGCACAGGTGTTGACCATGACCTGCTGGGCCTCGGTTTGAAGAAAGCCATCTACAACTTCATGCATGGCATTGGCTTGGAAGAAGATGTTCGCACGTGGTTTCAAGATGCACTGATGGAACATGCAGGCGGTAAAACTCCCGCCTTCAAGATTCCCAAGAGCACCGTTTCACGCCGTAAAATTGAACAAGCCTTAGGGCACTGAAAAAATTCAAGCGTGCGTGAGTTGCATGAACTTCGACAGGTCGAACACCGAGTTGGGTGCAACCGGCATCAAGCCTTTGGGCAAGGGCTTGAAGTTGAACGGTAAATTGTTCACTTTTTGAACCTGCGAATTAGCGGGCACCGCACTGACCAGCGCACTCAATGAGAAGTTTTTCAAAAAGTCCTGTTCAATTCTCAAATACTCTTCGTACAAGAGATCAACTGCCACTGTCTCGGTACTGGGTCTCTTTTCGTGATCAGATTGGTCATTGATTTCGAAGCACTTCACAACGTCCCATGCCGTCAAGGTTTGCAAATCTCTCTTCAACTGGTAACCGCCGCCAGGTCCCCTTGAAGCTTGCAACAAGTCGTTTTGCTTCAAGACTTTGACCAAGCTTTCTGTGTAAGACACAGACAATTCTAGAAATTGGGCAATGCTGGCCACTGTGACCGACCTGTGGGCCGGTGTTTGAGCGACATGGGCCATGGCCAAAATGCCTTGATGAGCGCGCTGACTGAGCATAGGACACCTTGTTTAGTTATTGAACAGCTTTAATTTAGCATATCTATTCAATATCTCTTAAATACGCTTAAAATATTCAATATTACCTACTCAATATCTATTCAGAAAATATTTTCTGAACAGCCAGTTCCTATGAATCTCCACAAAATTGGTGCTGTTTCAAGTTTAAGCGGGGTTCCCACGCCAACCCTGCGCATATGGGAGGCGCGCTACCAATGCTTCTCACCTTTGAAAACTGCCAGCCGACATCGCTTGTATTCTGACGATGACGTTCTCAAAGCCACGCTCATGAAAAGACTCACAGAGCAAGGGCACAGCGTGAGCCAAATTGCTCAGAGCAGTTTGCAGGAACTCAATCAACTGCTCCAACAACATCAAGGTCTGGGACAACAGTCCAGCGCGGCCAACAGGTCAACACCTTTTGCCACAGTTGCCATCGTGGGGTTGCCTTTGGCCAGTCGGGTGGAATCCAAAAGATTCACAGAACAGATGGCCCCTACTCAGCTGCGCATCTCCGACATCTTTGGTTCGACTGAAGAGATGCTGCAAGCTCAGCTTCAAGAACAACCTGAATTGCTGCTAATTCAATGCCACTCACTTCACGCAGGCGTGCAAGTGGACATCCGTCGCTTGGTCGACAAAAGCCAAGCCTCACACGTCATCGTGCTTTACAGTTTTGGGCAAGCACCCGTGATTGAAAGCTTGAAGCAGTGGGGCATGATTGTTCGCAGAGAGCCGCTGCCAGAGTCAGAGCTGAGTGAGTTGATATTGGCCACACTCAGGGTTGACTTGCCAAGCCCCATCAACCGGGGTGCTGAACATGCGGCGATTCCAGCTCGCAAATACGACGACATCGCCTTGATGCGCGTCACCGGCATCTCAACGCAAGTCTTGTGCGAATGCCCTAAGCACGTGGCCGAACTGATCATGCAACTGGCCAGATTTGAGCAATACAGCTTGGATTGCCTGAACAAATCCAGCGAAGACGCACGCATCCATGCCCATCTGAGTGCCATTTCAGGCACCGCTCGCGCCATGTTTGAAGACGCTCTGGAAATGGTGGCAGAGCACGAAGGCATTGACCTCCAGTCACTGCGAAATTAACGCTCCATGACTTGCCAAATCGTTTGGTTCAAGCGTGACTTGCGTTGGCAAGATCACGCTGCACTGGCACAGGCTGCCGCGCGTGGACCCGTGCGCTGCATTTACATTGTGGAACCTGGCTACTGGCAGCTCAACGATACGGCATTGCAGCACTTCGAATTCATTCGTGAATCATTGCAGGCTTTGAATTCGCATTTGCAGACCTTGGGCGGTTGCGTTGAAATTCACACAGGCGAAGTTGTTGAAGTTTTTGATCGCCTGCTGAAAGAGACGTCTTTCACAGAAATTCACTCGCACGAAGAAACGGGCAATGCATGGACTTATGCCAGAGACCTTCAAGTTAAGACTTGGTGCGAAAAGCATCGCATCCCGTGGCACGAGTATGCGCAATTGGGTGTAGTGAGACGCTTGAGAAATCGGAACCAGTGGCAAGCCGCATGGGAACAACACATGCAAGCACCGCAGGAAAAGCCCAAGGACATTCACTTTGCAAGCACAGTCAACAGCTTGCCGTTTTCAATGCTAGCGCCTGCGCATTTAAAACACAATCCCCTCCACCGACAACGCGGCGGACGACCCTTGGCACTGGCAGTTTTGCGTAGCTTCTTGAATGCCCGAAGCTTAGGTTACCGAGGCGGCATTTCATCGCCCTTGTCTGCACCGGATGCCTGCTCGCGACTTTCGGCTTATCTGGCGTATGGCTGTATCAGCATGCGCGAAGTGGTGCAAATGACGCGCGCCTACGTTGATGAGTTGCCCCCGCAAGCCTCACGGCACCGGGCTGGTCTGCAGGCCTTCATGAGTCGCCTTTACTGGCATTGTCATTTCATCCAAAAGCTAGAAAGCGAGCCCGAGATTGAATGGCAAAACATGCACCGCGGCTATGACGGCTTGCGAGAAGAATCGTTCAATGAGGCATTTTTTGAAGCACTCAAAAATGCCCAAACGGGGTGGCCCATGGTGGATGCTTCGGTCGTCATGCTGCGTGAGACAGGCTGGCTCAATTTTCGAATGCGCGCCATGCTGGTGTCTGTGGCGGCCTACCCCCTTTGGCTCCACTGGCAGCCAGTAGGCGAATGGCTGGCCACTCAATTTTTAGATTACGAGCCAGGCATTCACTGGAGTCAATTGCAAATGCAATCGGGCACGACAGGCATCAACACCACGCGCGTCTACAACCCCATCAAGCAAGCACAAGACCACGACCCGCAAGGGCTGTTTGTTCGGAGATGGCTACCAGCCATGCGCAATGTCCCAGACAGCTGGCTTTTTGAGCCTTGGAAAATGCCGGACAACGTTCGTCAATCAACAGGCACTGACGCCGCATCATCCATTCAAATCCACACACCCTTGGTGGACCTCAGTTCGGCGACACGCAGTGCGAAAGAAAGATTGCACGCACTTCGCAAGAATGACAAAGTTCGAGCCGGCAAAAAGGCTGTGATCGACAAACACGCTTCGCGCAAAACTTTTTCAACACGCCGCACCAGCACCAAAGCCCAAGCCGCCAGTTCGCAAATGGGCTTTGATTTTTAAAATAGAAATCGCCATCACATGTCATCCCATCATTCAAGCGCAGGCGTCATCTATTGGTTTCGAAACGATTTGCGCTTGCATGATCAGCCTGCATTGCAAAGCGCGATAGAACTCGCCACAAAATTGCAAACTTGGCTTCTACCCGTCTACATTCACGACGATGCGCTAGAGGCACAGACGCCATGGGGCTTTGCCAGAACATCGCCTCAAAGAAACGCATGGACACAGATGGCTGTGCAGGACTTGGCTCGACAGTTGAGCGCATTCAATAGTCAACTGTTTCAACTCAAGGGCAAGCCTGCTGAAATCTTGCAGGCTTTAAGCCATCACTTTCAAGAGTCATGGATCGTCTGTGAAGACATTGCAGCACCCTATGAACAGGCGCACATCCAACAATTGAAGGATGCCAAGCTGAAAGTTCAAACAGTTTGGCAGTCCACATTGATGCGCCCTGCTGATTTGCCATTTGACGTGCGCAAAGTACCCGATCAATTCACCACGTTCAGGCAACTGGTTGAGCGCCCAACGATGCTTGTCCAAGATCCATTGCCCGTTAGCGCTTCGATGCCAGCTCTGCCCGATATATCAGGATTGCAGACAAAGCTGAAAACTCAAATTGAAGCGGCATGCTCCTCCCCTACGCAAGCTATCTGCATCGACCCGCGCTCGGCATTTCCATGGGGCCCCTCCGGCTTCGAGGGTGGCGAAACATCGGCATTGGCGCACCTTGATCATTACTGCAAGAGCAGATTGCCTAGCACCTACAAACTCACGCGCAATGGTTTGATGGGCGTTGACTACTCCACCAAATGGTCGCCTTGGTTAGCGACTGGCGCGCTCTCAGCGCGGCAAGCCTGGGCTGCAGTCAAAGCCTATGAAGCAATGCACGGCGCCAATGACAGCACCTACTGGATTGGATTCGAATTGCTTTGGCGTGATCACTTTCGTTGGCTGCATTTGAAACACGGACACAAGCTCTACCGACGCCAAGGCTTGTCCACAGAAACACAGGTGCACAAAGCACACTCACCTGAAAATTTCGAAGCTTGGTGCGCCGCTAAAACCGGACACCCCTTCATCGACGCCGGCATGCGCGAGCTCACCACCACGTCCTACCTGTCCAACCGCATGCGCCAAAACTTGGCCAGTTATTTGATCCATGACTTGGGTTGCGATTGGCGCGCAGGTGCCACCTGGTTTGAAACGCACTTGATTGACTTTGATGTTTACAGCAACCAAGGCAATTGGCTGTACCTCAGTGGCTGCGGCACTGACCCGCGAGGTGGCAGAAGGTTCAACCCAGACAAGCAAGCGAAGGACTATGACCCCGACGGCAGTTACCGGGCGATGTGGCGTCTCTGAAGTCTTAAGACCTCTGGTGTCATTTGCCCAGGACGTTCAAGGACTTGGGTAAATTTTGTAGGACAAGAGTTTGCCTTGAGGACTGACTTTGGCCAACACCATGTCGCCAGAGCCCAGGTTTTCGCCCATGAATTCTGCGATGTTCACATGATGCGTCACCAAGATCAAAGCTTTGTCAGACTTCAATTTCAGTTGCTTGGCAATGAAGGCTTGAAGACGCACATTGCTTTGAGGACCCTGACGCATGTCGTCAAAAAACGAGTTCAGTGACGGCTCGTGTACGGGGGCGTCATAGCCAAGCTTCTCTGCCGTTTCTTTGCAACGACACCAAGCGCTGCTGAACACCATCGCTTCTTTAACACCTTGTGCTTTCAGCCATTGACCGATGCGCTGCGCTTGTTCACGCCCCTTGCCATCCAAGTTGCGTTGGGTTTTGCAATCTTGCAGTGTGTAGCCCGCGGGATCACCCACACCCGGCGCCAAGGCATGTCGCATCAGCAACACGTGGTCCGACTTTTTGAGCAGGTCAGACAGTTCGCTGGCATTGGCATTGGCATTGGCATTGACCTGCGTCAGGCCAATCCCTAACAACACCGCACACCCCCATTTCAAGAGCATCTTCAAGTTGCGCTCACTCATTTCGCGGTCTTGCCTTCAGCAACAGCGTTGTCTGTTGGGCGTTCAGCCGTTGAAGTGTCGAGTTTGGGCATCGCCATCTTTTCGCCATCCCATTGCTGACCACACCAGCATCGGCCCTCAGGATCGATGATGCAGGTTCCTGTGCCACAGCACCTTGGATCTTCGTTCATGTCTACCCCCTTAGAAAAAAATGGCCATCACCATGGAATGGTGTGCCCTGCGTAATCCACAAATTGTGCGCGACCCGTTGGCTTGAGGCTTTGCAAAGCTCGCATCATCTGCGACACCGAATCTTCAGGTGTCATGGCATCTTCTGCTGCCACAAACTTGGCCGACAAACCCGATTGAACGGTACCCGGCTGTAAGGCTGCAAAAATGGCCAAAGGCTTTTGTCGAAAGGCCTCAATGGCCGCTGTTTGCAGCAGCATGTTGCGAGCCGCTTTGGCTGCACGATAGCCATACCATCCACCTTTGTGGTTGTCTTCAATGCTGCCAACCCGTGCAGACAAGGTGGCATAGCAAGCCGCATCTTGCGACACCAGCAAGGGTGAGAAATGCTTGATGAGCAATGCAGGGCCAATGGCATTCACCTCAAACTGACGCAACAGTTGCTTGGCATTCAAAGCTTGCAAGCGCTTTTCGGGACCTTGCCCATCCAGCGTTAAAGCACCTGTGGCATCCACAATGTATTTGAATTCACAAGCGCCATACGGTCCTGTAGTTTGGCGCAACGCCGCTGCGCATTGCGCCATGCTGTCTTCATCTTCCAATTCAAAGCGCAGCACGCTTTGTCGCGACAAGCCCACAGCCAAGGCACACTGCGCATCGTTTTGAAAATGCGCTAAAAAAGCCTGCCCAATGGCGCCACTCGCACCCAGCACCAAAGCTTGATAGTGACTCATGAATGACGTGCGTCCCATTTGAGCAAATACTTTTGCACGGTGGGCCGAATGGGCAAAAACATTTTGTAACCCAGGTTGATGGCCCAACTAAAGGGTCGCACTGAAAAGACTCGGCCAGCCAATCGCCAGCCTCGCAACTCCAACCAAAGGCGTGCAAAGGCCGCACCGCCCTCAAACAATTGCCCCGCTGCATCACGCACATGAAAGTACGCCATGGCGCGTTGGCAATTCAGCCCATCGCCCAAGCTGGCATCGTCATTGGCTTGAAAATTCACACTGACGTCATGCCACACCAACTGCGCAGCGTCAGGATTGCTTTTGTAAAAAGCAATCTCACGCCTGCACAAGGGGCAGCTGCCGTCGTAGTAAATGGTCAGAGGTGGCATGCGTCAAACTTCGCCGGCCGCAATGCGTCGCAGCGCTTGTTCAAACACAGCAGCAGGCTGTCCACCAGAGATCAGGTGCTTGTCATTGATGATGACGGCTGGCACAGAATGAATCCCTGCTTGTTGGTAGAACTGTTCAATCTCACGAACTTCTTGGGCATAGGCGTCGGAGGCCAAAATGCCTTTCGCTTCAGACACATCCAAACCCACCGAGGCCACCACGGCCAACAACACCTCATCCGATTCAACGGCTTCAGCGCGACCTTGGTAAGACTCGAGCAACGCACGCTTCAAAGCGTGCTGACTGCCCTCTGACCCCTTCACGCCCGCCCAATGCAACAAACGGTGCGCATTGAAGGTGTTGTAGACGCGGCCGCGCCCACCCGGATTGAACTTGAATCCCACTTCTTCGCCCCGGGCTGCAATGGTGGCGCGAATTTGAGCTTGTTGCTCTGGGGTTGAACCGTATTTTTCGGTCAAGTGCTCGCCCAAGTCTTGGCCGCCAGGTCCCATGTGAGGGTTCAACTCAAAGGGCTGAAAGTGCAAATCAGCTGCAACCTCACCCTTCAATTGACCCAGGGCTTGCTCCAATGCCCCCAGACCCACAGCACACCAAGGGCAGGCAATGTCAGAGACGAAATCAATTTTCAAGGTAGCGACCATGGCAAAAAGTTTTGAAATAAAAGCGTGATATTGCCTCAAATATTGGAAAATCGGTACTCAGGGCGCAGATTCCATGGTTTCACAAGGGATCTTTGCCAGCCCGACCTTTGAGGACGATCATGAAAATTTTGTGTTTGAACGGCATCAACTTGAACATGTTTGGCAAGCGTGATCCCGCCCAATACGGCACCATCACCCTGGCCGAAATTGATGCGCAAGTGAAACAACTTGGCAAAGATTTAGGTGCCAATGTGGAATGCTTTCAAACCAATTTTGAAGGCGCCATGGCCGAAAAAATTCACCAAGCGCATGCCGATCAGGTCGACGCCGTCATGATCAATGCGGGCGCATGGACGCACTACAGTTATGGCATTCGCGATGCGCTGGCCATTTTGAAGTGCCCCATCATTGAAGTGCACATGTCC
>CANGCI010000079.1 GCA_947451995.1 Comamonadaceae bacterium
CGCAACTTTTGTTTCACCTCACAAGCACCATGACCCTCAAGCATTTCATCTCCCTCGCCGTATTCTTGTCTGCAGGCACCCTTTCTTGGGCGCAGTCTTCAAGCACCGACTACCCCAACAAACCCATTCGCATCGTGGCCCCCTCTGCCGCTGGTGGTGGCTTTGACCTGGTGGCCCGCGTCTTGGGCAGCAAGCTGTCCGAGCAAATGGGTCAACAATTTGTCGTGGAGAACCGCTCTGGTGGCGGAACGCTTGCGGGAACGCAAGTCATTGCCAAAGCACCGGCTGACGGCTACCACCTGATTGTGGGCGGATTGTCCAACATGGCCCTGAACGCGGGGCTGTATAAAAATCCTGGTTATGACCCGCTGACCGATTTCATTCCGCTGCGAATTGTGGTGTCGCACTCTTACACGTTGGTTGGCCGAAAAGATTTGCCATTCAACAACATGAAAGACATGCTGTCATACGCCAAAGCCAATCCCGGCAAACTCAACTTTGGCACCAGCGGACCCGGCACAGGTCAGTTCATCTTGGCCTCCTTGGTCAAGGGCCTCGGCAACGTGGACATTCAATTGGTCCCCTACAAAGGCGCTCAGCCGGTTTACATGGACTTGCTCGGCGGCCGGGTTGATCTGTTTTTTGACAACACCACCACCACACGGACTTATTTAGAGAGCAACCAGTTGAAAGCCTTTGCGGTTTCCAGTCGTCAACGCGCACCAGACGGACCTCAAATACCCACCCTGTTGGAGACGGGCACCCTCGACTTGGAAATGGAAACTTGGTTTGGTTTGTTCGCGCCTGCCAAAACACCACCTGCCGTCGTTGAAAAACTCCGAGCCGAAATTGACAAGGCCATGCAGTCAGCCGATGTGCGCAAAAAACTTCAACAAGGCAGTGGCCGCATCGTTCAAATGAACAACGCAGAGACAGAGAGCATGCTCAAATCTGAAGCCACCAAATGGCCGCGACTGTTGAAAAACGCGGGCATTGCCCAAGAGTAATTTTTCGTCAAAGACAAGCACCATGTCACAGGCCCTGTTAGAGCGTCTCGAAATTTCCGAACTGGTACAAAGCTGGGCTTTGTACCGCGACACAGGCGACTGGGACAAGCTTAGCCAAACCGTGCACGCGGATGGCATCATGACCGCCACTTGGTTTCATGGCACGTTTGATGACTTCATCACAGCCATTCAAGATGCTTGGCGAAAAGGCTCAAGCTCTCAACATTTTCAAGGCGGCACCGTGGTTGAGGTGCTAGGTACAAAAGCCATTGCGCAAACGCGCATGGCCATTCTGGTCAGAGGCAAGCTGAACGATGTGGCGGTGGATGTTCATTGCATCGGTCAGTTTTTCGATCGCGTCGAACAACGGGATGGTCAATGGCGAATTGCCAAGCGCAATGTGATCTACGACAAAGACACCATGACCGCCGTCAATCCAGGAGAGTCTCTAGAACTGTCCGAAGAACGCCTTTTGCGCTTTCCGCAAGGCTATCGACATTTGGCATACCTTCAATCTTTCAATGGCGGCAATGTCAATCCTGCGTTGCCAACCAGCGGATCAGAAGCCAGCCAACAACTTCGTCTTGAAGCACAGCAATGGTTAAGGAGCCCCACACCATGAATTCATCGCATGCCTCCCACAATTTTTCGTGCATTTGCAATGACGGCAACGAAGGCACAGGGACACGAAACCCGCAAACCGCAGGTGCCACTCGGCGGGGTTTTTTGTCTTCTTTGATCGCCACCAGCACCACAGTGGGACTCAGTGGCACCCTTGCCGGTTGTCAAACTGTAGAGAATATTTTTGGCAACGCGCCCGCTGTCAAATCTTCACGCATCGACATTCACCATCACATGGTGCCCCCCTCCTACGCGGCTGACATGAAACGCATGGGCTTGGGCGGTGTGCCGCGGTGGATGCCACAAATGTCGATCGACGACATGGACAAAAATGACATTGCCACTTCTGTGTTGGCCTTGATCCAGCCTGGCGCATTTTTTAAAAACGTCACGACCGACCGGCGCATCGCACGCGAGGCCAATGAATACGCTGCCCAAATGACACGTGATTTCCCAGGTCGCTTTGGCTCTTTTGCCACACTGCCGCTGATGGACGTGGAAGGCAGTCTCCGTGAAATCGCCTATGCCTACGACACGCTCAAAGCCGACGGCATTGGTTTGATGACCAGCTACGGTGATTTGTATTTGGGCGATCGACATTTCTGGCCAATTTGGGAAGAACTCAACCGTCGCAAAGCGGTCATTTATGTTCATCCCTTGCAGGCCGATTGCTGCCGAAACCTCATTCCTGGCCTGCCCAACTCGTCGATTGAATACCCCACCGACACCACACGCACCATTGCCAGCATGTTGTTTTCTGGCGCAGCGCACAAATTTCCAGAGATTCGCTGGATTTGGTCGCACAGTGGCGGCACCATGCCGTTTCTCTGGAGTCGTTTCACCCGCCAAGTGGTGGACATGAAAGAAAAAGCCAAAGAAGTCTTGCCCAACGGCATTTTGAAAGAAGTGCAAAAATTTTATTACGACACGGCGCAAGGCCACCATGAAGGCGCCATGCAAGCTTTGCGTCAACTGGTGCCAACTTCACAGATCATGTACGGCTCGGACTACCCTTATCGCCCTGGTGCTGAAACACGTGAGGGTTTGAACGACAGGCCATTCACACAAGCCGAGCGCATCGCCATCGACCGCGGCAATGCTTTGCGTTTGATGCCCCAACTGGCAACCAAGGCTTAGGCGCCCACCCCACTTTAGCTCACAGCTTTCCAAGCAAAATATTGTTTTTCAACCTCATCAGGACATTGATTCATGAGCCAAGCTTCACCCGTGCAAAACAACCGCAAGGCGGATTTCCCTGTCGATGCTCAATTTACAGAGCGCTGGTCACCACGGGCCTATACAGGTGAGGTCATCGCCGAGTCCGACATCATGAGCATGTTGGAAGCTGCACGTTGGGCCCCTTCTTCTAACAACGCGCAGCCTTGGCGCTTTGCGATTGTGATGCGCAACGACCCACAATGGGACAGCCTCTTTGCCACCCTGAACCCTAACAACCAAGCTTGGGCCAGCAAGGCAGGTGCCCTGGTGGCCATCGCGTCTTACCAATTGGCCACCAAAGCGGGCTCCCCCGACTTGGTCCCCAATGGCATGCACGCTTTTGACACGGGTGCGGCATGGGCCTACATGGCACTGCAAGCGCATTTGAATGGCTTCGCTTTGCATGGCATTGGTGGTTTTAACAAAGAGGCAGGCGCCAAGGTCTTGAACTTGCCCGCCGATCACACCTTGCAAATGTTGGCGACAGTCGGCAAACGCGGCGATGCAGGCACCTTGCCAGATGCGCTGCGCGAACGCGAAGCGCCCAACGCACGAAAGCCCCTGACTGCTTTGGTGAGCCGAGGTTCTTTTTAAATGAGTCCAACCAAGCATCCGCTGTTGCAAGCGCAAACAGCCCTGACTTTCAGTCACATGGGTTTTTTTGTGCGCGATGCAGAGCGCATGGCAAATTACTACCAATCCGTTTTAGGCTTCACCATCACCGACCGTGGTTTGCTGGGGACTGTGCCTTTGGTATTTTTAAGTCGAGATCCCAGCGAACACCATCAAATTGTGTTGGCAGGCGGTAAACCTGAAGGCTTGAATTTCAATGCCATTAACCAAATTTCATTTCGTGTGCAGAGTCTGAATGTTTTGCGCGCAGTGAAGGCTCTCGCAGAACAAGATCCCGGCACCACAGAAATGCTGTGTGTCACGCATGGCAACGCCATCTCTATTTACTTCCGAGATCCTGAAGGCAATCGCATCGAAGCCTTTGTCGACACACCTTGGTATTGCGAGCAACCGCTTCGCGAGGTCATCAATTTAGAAGATGACGACGCAGCCATCTTGGCCGAGGCAGAGAGAATTGCCAGACAACATCCCCGTTTTCAGTTGCGCGCCACATGGCAAGCCGATATGGCGCGCCGTATGGGTTACCCCCCTTTTTAACCATCGAGAAACACCATGAGACTCATCAGCTTTTTACTCAACAACACAGCTTGCTATGGCGCTGTTCATGGCAACAAAGTTTTAAACCTCACCCCCCTGTTGGGCGCAGAGGCGCCCGACCTCAAAACATTGATCGCCAAAAATATGTTCGCACAAGCCGCCGCGGCTTTGAGCAGCCATGCGCCCGATCTGATTTTTGAAGATCTGCAACTCTTGCCGGTCATTCCCAACCCAGAAAAAATCATGTGCGTGGGATTGAACTACCACGACCATGTCAAAGAAACCGGACGCGACCTCACAGAGAAACCTGCCATCTTTTCGCGTGTGAATTCATCCCAAGTGGGTCACGGCCAAGACATCATGCGTCCACCTGAGTCACATCGTCTTGACTACGAAGGCGAAATTGCCGTCATCATTGGCAAAGGCGGCCGCCGTATCTCTGAAGCCGACGCATGGCAACACATTGCAGGCTATGCTTGCTACAACGATGGCTCTGTGCGTGATTGGCAAAACTTCACCACCCAATGGACTGCTGGCAAAAACTTCTGGCGTACCGGCGGCTTTGGCCCTTGGATGGTGACTGCTGACGAAATCAAACCAGGTCAAACCATGACCCTGAGCACTCGTTTGAATGGCGTCGAATTGCAGCGCGCAACAACGGACATGATGATTCACAGCATTCCACGTCAAATTGCCTACATTTCAACCTTTGTGCCACTTGAGCCAGGCGACGTGATTGTGTCTGGCACGCCCGGTGGCGTAGGCAACAAGCGCACACCGCAAGTGTTCATGAAGCCCGGTGATGTGGTGGAAATTGAAGTGGACGCAGTGGGCATTTTGCGCAACACCATCAAAGACGATGTCGCATGAAAACCTTGCTGAAAGTTTGTTGGCAACTTAGCCTGGGCTTGAGCCTTGCTTTGGGCTCAAGCGCATTTGCCCAAGACAATTGGCCCCAAAAACCGATTCGCCTCTTGCTGGGTTTCCCCGCTGGTGGCGGCTCGGACATTGTGGCCCGACTCATTGCCAAATCTTTGAGCGACCGTCTTGGTCAAAACGTGGTGGTGGACAACAAGCCGGGTGCAGGTGGCAACATCGCCACCGAAATGTTGGTGCGTGCCCCTGGAGATGGCTACACCCTGCTCTTGGTCCCGAGTGGCCATGCCAGTGGTGCCGCCATGAAAAAGTCTTTGCCCTTTGATCCTGTCAAAGACTTGGCTTGGGTCAGCACCATCACCACCTACCCATTGGCCTTTACCGTGGCACCCAACTCGCCCATCAAGTCTTATGCTGATTAGATTCAAAAAGCGAAAGCTGAGCCCAACAAATACACCTACTCTTCTGTTGGCGTCGGCACAGCCATGCACCTTGCGGCTGAGTGGGCCTTTGGCGATGCCAATGTCCAAGTGACCCATATTCCTTTCAAAGGCGGCACAGGTCCCTTGACCGAGCTGTTGGCGGGCCGTTTGGATGTGATGGTGGACACCATGACCCTCACAGCATCGCTCTTAAAAGACCAACGCGTCAGAGCCATTGCGGTGACCTCGCCGCCTGGCGCCAGCCCTGTTGCCGGCGTGCCCGCCATTTCCGATCAATACCCCGGTGTGGTGTTTGAATCTTGGTTGGGCATTGCAGCGCCCGCAAGCACATCACCAGAGTTGCTTGAGAAACTGAACAAAGAAATTCGCTGGGTGTTGAGCCAAGAAGACGTTCGACAAAAACTCATCTCCTTTGGTGGCTCACCCAACGCCAGTTCGTCCAACGAATTCAAAATGCGCGTCGAACGAGACATCCGCAATTTGAAAAAAGTCATTCAAGACAAAAAAATTGAACTCGAGTAAAGCCATGACACAACACATGACCCCAGAGATGACGCAGCAGTTGAGAATCCGCCAGTTGGTCGAGAATTGGGCCGTTTGGCGCGATGCGGGACTGTGGGACAAGTTCCGCACCGTTTGGCATGACGATGGTGTCATGATGGCCACTTGGTTTCAGGGACCCTTTGAAGAATTCATCAAGGTCACCATCGAAGGGTGGAACAAGGGTGTCAGCATCTTGCACTTTTTGGGCGGCTCGTCGATCGAGGTCAAAGGGACTCGCGCCATTGCACAAACAAAAATGACCATCTCACAACGCGGCATGGTCGAAGGCGTGCTGTGCGATGTGGTTTGCACAGGCCGTTTTTATGATTTTTTTGAGGAGCGCCATGGCCAATGGGGCTTGGTGCATCGACAGCCCATTTACGAAAAAGATCGCATCGACCCCGTCGATCCTGCAGCCAGCTTGAAGTTGGATGCGGAGGCCTTGTCTACATTTCCTGAAGGCTATCGGCATTTGGCTTACATCCAAACGCGCATTGGCTATACCGTCAAAATGGACATGCCCATGCTCAAAGGTGAAGGCGTCCAAGCACTTTATCGACGCGGCGACAACTGGCTCAATGGCCTGCCCCTAGAACGTTGACACCCTCTGAATCAGGTCAGGATGCATCAAAGCTTTGGCGCTTTGCCATGGCCCCCATGCGTTCACTGATTTCAAAAAACTGCGCCACCGTACTGTCAATGATGTCTTTGGCTGTCTTGACTGAATCGATCAAGCCTGCCGACTGACCTGCCAGTGCCGGTGCTGCTTCCATGTCCCCTTGGAAGTAAACATTCAAGATGCCTTTCATGTCATCAAAGGACATGACGCCCTGTTCGTGAATGGCCGCCGTTCTGTCGGATTTCAAAGCGCGAATACACGGTGTTGATTTGGTGTTGAGCATCCAAGTGCCCGTTTCCTTGGAATTGACAATGGCGTTCTTGAAATTCTCATGAACTGGACTTTCGGCGCAACTGACAAAGCGGGTGCCCATTTGAATGCCCTCCGCACCCAAAGCAAAAGCTGCCGCCATTCCGCGGCCGTCTGAAATACCCCCCGCGGCAATGAGGGGCACATCGACTTTGGCGCGAATGGCTTGCAACAACACCAGGGTTGAAACATCTTCAGGATTTTTAAAGCCACCGCCTTCAGAGCCCTCCACCACCAAACCATCGATGCCAGCATCGACACACTTCATGGCAGCGTCCACAGTGGGCACGGCGTGATAAACCGTGATGCCTGCATCTTTCAGGGGCTGTATGAATTTGGCAGGACTGCCTGCCGAGGTGGTGACAAACTTGACGCCCGATGCACAGACAAACTTCAGCATGGCATCGTCTTTCAAAAACCGAATGGGCAAATTGACGCCAAAGGGCAAATTCAATTCACGCATTTTGGTAATTTCGGCTTGGCAATTGGCCGTTTCGCCAGAGGACGTCTCAATGATGCCCAAGCCCCCTGCACGCGAGACCGCAGAGGCCAATTGTGTTCTGGCAATCCAGCCCATGGGGGCTTGCAAGATGGGGTACTTTGCACCCGTGTGAGCCAATACGCGATTCATCAAACTTCCTTAAGGCTTTCGCCCAAATTAATGGCATCAAGCCCAGAACACGCTGCCAGATTTTTCGTACCAAGAAGCCACCTGACTTTCGACCGAGGCTTCAATGCGGCTGCGTTTGATTTTCATGGTGGGTGTCAGGAAACCGTTTTCAATGGACCATGCTTCATTGGCAATGACCAACATGCGCAGTTTTTCATAATCTGCCAATTCTGAATTGACCTGCGCCAACAAGGTGGTCAGTTCACTTTCTACTTGCGCCTTCACTTCGGGCTCATGCATCTTGGGTCGAATGTCTTCAGACAAGACCACCATGGCATAGGCAGAAGGCTGAGACACGCCCGACACAATGCTCATCTCGATCATGGGGTGCACGTTGAGTTTGTTTTCAATGGGTGCAGGTGCAACGTACTTGCCTTTGGAAGTTTTGAACAACTCCTTCACACGGCCTGTGATCTTGAGCAAACCATCGGCTCGCTGTTGACCTTGGTCGCCGGTTTTGAAGAAGCCATCGGCCGTGAATGCTTCTGCGTCCAAGTCAGGGCGCTTGTAATAGCCCACCATTTGGCCCGGCGACTTCACCAAAATTTCGCCCTCTTCGCTGATGCGTGCCTGAACACCTTCAAGCGGCACGCCCACACAACCAGGCGCATTGATGGCCTCGGTCGAGTTGTGAGAATATGCAAAGTCTTCCGTCATGGCGTAGCCTTCTAGAAGATTAAGGCCCAGCTTGCGGTACCACACAATCAGTTCAGCAGGAATTGGCGCGGAGCCACTGCCCGCCACAATGACTTGGTCCAGGCCCAAGCCCTTCAAAATTTTCTTGCGCACCAAACCACCGATGATGGGCAAGCTGAGCAAGAGGTTCAGTTTGGCCGGTGGCATTTTGCTGAACACACCTTGCTGAAACTTCAGCCACAAGCGCGGCACGGAAATGAACATGGTGGGCTTGGCACGGTTCAAATCTTGAATAAAGCTGTCCAAGGACTCCGCAAAAAACACATGCGTTTTGCCATGCACCAGCGAACTGGCACCCACCCAAGCCCGTTCAAAAACGTGAGCCAAAGGCAAGTAGGACAAGATGCGGTTGTCCTCGCGATCGCCCAAAGTTTCCTTCAGCGTTTTGACAATGCCTTCGGTTGCCGCAGAAATGCGTTCAAAGTTGTGCATGACGCCTTTGGGCTGCCCCGTCGAGCCAGAGGTGTACATGATCATGGCCAAATCGGTGGGAGCCCTGGCAACATCGCCTTCCAGAGGAGGCGTTTGGCGAACGACATCGTCCCACTTTGTGTAGTGGTTTTCCGGCGCCAATGGAAACGCAATGCAAGGGATGCTGGTGGGCACAAACGGTGCTTGCAAGGGCCATGTGTCCAATTTGCCCACAAACAGGAAACTGGCTTCGCTGTGGTCCAGTACATAGCGAATGGTCTCTCCAGACTCCGTCGGGAAAATGGCCACTGTGGTGCCACCTGCCATCCAAATGGCCAACTCGGCCATGATGAAGTGCGCACAGTTTTTGGACAAGATGGCCACCCTGGCGCCAGGCGCCAGGTTTTGAGCTTTCAAATAGGCAGCCATCGAGCGGGCTTGGCGAAGTGTTTCGCGCCAGGTGTAATCGATCACCTGTCCCTGCCCGATAGGCTGTGTCATGTACACAAGTTCGGGCCTGGTTTTCTCATGCCCATAGACGTGATCCAAAATCAAGGAAGAATGGCTCATGGCTTGCTTTCAATTCAAAATCTGGCGAAGTTCTGCAGGGATGTGCAGTGTCTTGCGGGGATCCAAGTGGATGGGTGGATTGTGCTGAGAATTGGCGCCAGAACCCGTCATTGAGGGGTTTATTTGGCTAGGTATTTCCCTGATAGGACTTGGGTGTACCCATTTATGTTCAAATGCAGCCATTGCTCAAAGATTGAGCACCGTTTCAGGGAAAACCATGTCGCAATTGTTAGTCCGCAAACTGTTGATTGATCTCAGCGCGCCCTTCCCCGCCAATTGGTGTGGTGGCGACGCCTTCAAGTCTGCTTTTTTCAATGCGCTCTCCATGAGCTTTCCTGTGGGCGAGCAATTTTTCATTGACTCTGTTCGCACAGGTTTCAAATCATTGCCCGAAAGCGAACAAGCCAAGTTCAAAACCGAAGTGCAAGGTTTTGTGGGCCAAGAAGCAACGCATCGCCGCATCCATGCCTTGTTCAATGACCACTTGGAAACCATGGGGTTTCCCAATGTCATCGCCAAAAGGTCTGCTGCACGGGTCGTTAAAAATGCCCATCTGAACATCCGCATGCACGTCGGTGCAACGGCCGCAACCGAACACTTCACCGCCATCTTCGCCGAGTGGATCTTGCGCCATCCCGAAGTGTTTGATGGCGCTGAAGAACGACTCAAAACCATGTGGCTCTGGCACAGTGCTGAAGAATCAGAGCATCGCAGCACGGCCTTTGACATCTACAAAGCGCTGGGTGGCAACGAAGAATGGCGCATCCGACTGTTCCACATCATCACCGTGCAATTTTTGTCAGATGTGATGTGGCAAACGGTTCGCAACCTTTGGCATGATCGCCAATTGTTCAAGCTCAGCACTTGGAAAAGTGCCTATCAGTTGCTGCTATCGAAAGATGGCTTGTTCCGAGGCAATGTGGCTCACTGGCGCGCATACAAGTCACCCGAGTTCCATCCCAACCAGCAAGACGACCGTCTTTCAAGGGACTGGCTGCAACACAACGAAGAGCGTTTCACGGTAGTCGGTCAAAGCGTCTAAGCTTTGATACTGTCATGAGCCAACACTTGCTGGCCATTTTTCTGCCGCTGGTGCTTTTGTACTTGGC
>CANGCI010000080.1 GCA_947451995.1 Comamonadaceae bacterium
AGTGCACTTTTTTGGTGGTGACCAGGGGAAAGCCTTCGTTCAAATCAAAGCGCATTTGGTGGCCAAAGACACTGGTGGTCCCTGTGCCGGTGCGATCAGCCTTGAAAACGCCATGCTCGTTCACATGGCGCATGAAGTCTTCGTATTGCGAGCGAATAGGACGTGAGGTCATGGGTGGGTCAATTGAAATGAAGGAGGGCTTTGAGTTCAATTTTGGCTTGAGCCTAAATTTTAATCACTCTGCCGGGGTTCATGATGTTTTGGGGGTCCAAAGCTTGTTTGATCGCTTTCATCATGGCCAAAGCCGTTGGATCCTTGTAATGGGTCAATTTGTCGGCTTTCAGGCTACCCACACCATGTTCTGCGCTGATGGAGCCCTCAAAGGCCTTGACCTGATCGAAGACCCAGGTGTTGACAGTGTCCTCGTAGTCAAGCAAAAACGCTGCGCCATCCGTCCCATTGGGGGCTTGCACGTTGTAGTGCAAATTACCGTCGCCCAAATGGCCAAAGTTGACAAGTCGAATGCCTGGAATTTTGGCTTGCAGTAACGCGTCGGTTTCGGCCACAAACTGAGGAATGCGAGACACGGGCACACTGATGTCGTGTTTGATGTTCAAGCCCTCGTCGGCTTGTGCCAGTGGAATAGTTTCGCGAATTTGCCAAAGTACTTGAGCTTGGGCCAAACTTTCAGCCACCACCGCATCGGTGACCCAGCCTTTGTCCATGGCCGTTTCCATCAAACCTTCAAAGCCATGGCGAGCGTGTTCTTCAGACTCGTGGTCGGAGTTTTCCAACAGCACGCAGTAAGGTGTGTCCTTGTACAAAGGCACGCGCAATTGCGGGTGGTGTTTGTCCACCAAGCTCAATGCAAATTGGCCCATGACTTCAAAACCGGTCAGGCCTGCGCCAAGTCGTTCATGGGCCAAGCCCAACAAGTCCACAGCAGCTTTCATGCTGGGCACGGCCGCCCACGTGGTCAATTGCGCTGCGGGTTTTGGATAGAGCTTCATGCAGGCCGCGGTGATGATGCCTAAGGTGCCTTCACTGCCGATCATCAGATTGCGCAAGTCGTAGCCGGTGTTGTCTTTGCGAAGGCCCGACAAGCCGTGCCAAATTTCACCTCGCGCCGTCACCACTTCAAGGCCCAAACAAAGCTCACGGGTGTTGCCAAAGCGAACCACTTGGGTGCCGCCTGCGTTGGTGCCTAAATTGCCGCCCAAGGTGCAACTGCCCTCGGCCGCCAAGCTGAGGGGGAAAAGAAAACCGGCGCGGTCAACGTGCTCTTGCACATTTTGCAAAATGCAACCCGCTTCTGCGATGACGGTCAGGTTGGCGGCATCGACAGACCGAATTTGATTCATGCGCTGCAGACTCAACACCACTTGTTGGCCAGAAGCGTCGGGCACAGAACCCACCACCAAGCCTGTGTTGCCGCCTTGAGGCACGATGCTGGTGAAGGTGTTGGCGCAAGCCTTCACAACGGCTGCTACTTCTTGCACGTTGGCAGGACGAACCACCGCCAAGGCGCGACCTTGCGCGCGTTTGCGCCAGTCGCGCTCCCATGCACTTAAGTCTGTGCTGGGGTCGTCATGGGTGAGGACGTTGGCGTCGCCACAGATGCGACGCAAATTTGCGATCAAAGCGCTCATGGTGTCTGCTCTGGGGGTGCTTGAGTTTCAGAAGATTCTGGCAGGGCATTGGCCTTGGCCATTTGAAAACGCCAACGCACGTGAAGGGCGCATGCTGCAAACAAGCTGATGCACAAAAACGTTTGTGCGCCAGCCAGGCCAGCAGACCAGCCCTTGTCGCCCCAAGCGCGCACCACGCCCTCAATGAAATAAAGCCAAACCAACAAACTGACCCAGCGGTAGGTGTACATCCTGTTTTTCAGCAAACCCGCCAATGGCCAGCACAAAGGCACTACTTTCAGGGCCCACAAAGAGCCGCCTGGGCGCAGTGGGGCCAGCCAAAGTTCCCATGCCAAACCGACAAATATGAGTGCCATCAGGCTGCCAACGGCCACCCAACGGGTCAATTCGATGGTTTGAGGGCTTAGAAAAGAGGATTTTGTGTGTGAGTCGTTCATGGCGATGGCATCATACCGGTCATGAACCCGATTGAATCTCTTCGTGCCGCATTGAATGAATTGATGCAGTTTCCTTGGCAGCCCATGGGACGCACTTTGTGGAGCCGTTTTCGCGAGGTTCGCTTGGGCATGACGGCCAGTTCATTGACTTTCACGACCGTCTTGGCGCTGGTGCCCCTGTTTACCTTGGGTCTGGCCATTTTTACGGCGTTTCCCATCTTTGCCAAAGTTCAGGACCAATTGCAACGTTGGTTGATTGACAGTTTGGTTCCTGAAAGCATTTCCCGCCAAGTTTTGGGGTCATTGACCCAGTTTTCCAAGAAAGCCAACCGATTGGGCTTGGTGGGCTTGATTGCAGTGGTCATGACCTCTTTGGCCTTGCTGGTCACCATTGATCGCACCCTGGGCCAAATTTGGCGTGTCAACCGCCCTAGACCCTGGGGGCAGCGTGTGTTGATTTATTGGGCTGGCTTGACGCTGGGGCCTTTGTTGCTGGGGGGGAGCCTGGCCATATCGTCCTACCTCTTCACAGGTTATTTGTCAGACTATGCCGATTGGTTACCCGTGACGGTGCGCAGTTTGCTTGACCTGGTTGAGTTTGGCTTGCTGGCCGCAACGGTCACAGGCCTTTATTACTATTTGCCCAACACGCGAGTGGATTGGCGCCATGCATTGACGGGCGGGGTGGCCGTGGCACTGGGCTTGGAATTGGCCAAAAATCTGCTGGCCATTTATTTGGCGCAAATGCCCACATATTCGGCCATTTACGGTGCCTTCTCTGCCGTGCCGATTTTGTTGGTCTGGATATATGTGGCTTGGGTGGTGGTTTTATTGGGTGCGGTGTTAACGGCCAGCTTGCCAGAGATCGGTCGACAAGCCAAACGCCCCGTCGATGGGCCGGGGTGGTCGTTTCGATTGGCGCTGGAAACCCTGGGTCTTTTGCGCAATGCGCGCGTCAATTCACCTCAAGGGCTTCGCCTCAGTGAGATGGCCAGTCAGTTGCGAATTGAGCATCGTCATGCAATTCGTGTGATGGATGCCTTGCACGAGTTGGGCTGGGCAGGGCGCATTGAGCAAGCGGATGCCAAGACCGACAGCGCTTGGGTTTTGCTGATCGATTTGTCAACAACGCCCTTGGCACCTTTGGCAGAAAAACTCTGGCTGGCGCACCCAGGTGAGGCTGATGTGATTTGGCAAAAAACACATTTGGACCAATTGACCGTGGCCGATGTGATCAAAACTTGATCTTGCCTGTCCACATGTCTTTGTACATCACCCAGTCGCCCATGAAACTGTAAAGCGGGCGTTTGAAACTGGCGGGTTTGTTTTTCTCAAACACGAAGTGGCCCACCCAAGCGCAACCATAGCCACACAACAAGCCGTATAAAAAATACTGCGGCTTGCCGGTGATGGCCAGCATGGCCAAACACACCAATGACAAACTAGAGCCGACAAAGTGCAAACGACGGCAAGTGCGGTTGCTGTGCTCGTTCAGGTAAAAAGGATAGAACGCTGCAAAGCTGTCAATGGCGCTTGCATCTTGGATCTCGTTGGTGTTGTTCATGGTGTCTCCTGTTTTGAGTTTCATCGTGTTTTGCAAAAGGCCAGCATGGCGGCCAAACATTCTTCGGGAGCTTCCACCATCAACTGATGTCCGGCATTGACCCATGCAACATGGCCGTCGCGTGCCTTTTGAATCAAGCTTTGCGCCGCCTTGGGTGGGGTCATCTGATCTTTCTTGGCGAGCAGGAACAAGGTGGGGCACATGACCTTGTCAATGTCTATTTCGCCCTGATCGTATTGGTCGCAAGCTTTGAAACCGATGTTGAAAATGTTCTCGTGTGGGTTGCTGGCCAAGACGCGCCGCATGAGCGCTTTGCTGCCGCCCAACAGCCATGTGCCTGGCCCCAAAGCGCTGGGCGGTGGTGCCAAGGTGGAATGGGAAAACACATTCACCATGTCGATGGCTTTGTTCGGATTGCTGATGGAATTTTCTAGCAACACGGGGGAGACACGCATGGGGTAGGCCGTGCCCACCATCACCAACTGGGAGACACGTGCGGGGTGTTCAGCAGCAGCCTGCATGGCGATGAGGGAGCCAAAGCTGTGGCCCATCAAGATGGCCTTGTCGACACCCGCTGCATCTAACAAAGCGATCACGCTCTGAGCCGCTTCTTGCACCGTTGTTGGCGCTTTTCCGCCACTGCGACCATGGCCTGGTAAGTCAATGGCCAGAACATTCCAGCCGTGGTTGGCAAAGTAGCGGGTTTGCAAAATCCAAACACTGTGATCGTTGAGCACGCCGTGAATGAACACCGCAGTCGGCTTGCTGGGGTCAAAGTCTTTGCCGCCGGTGTAGGCATACAAAGGCGCGCCTTGGACGTTGTAAATCATGCGGCACCTCCTGATGTAGACGCTGCTTTTTCAGCGGCCCGCAGCGCGCGTTTTAAATCGTCGATCAGGTCCTCGGGGTCTTCAAGGCCAATCGACAAGCGCACTGTGCCTGGCCCAATGCCAGAAGCTTTCAAGGTTTCGTCATCCACTCGGAAATGCGTGGTGCTGGCAGGGTGAATCACCAAGGACCTGCAATCGCCCACGTTGGCCAAGTGACTGAAAACTTGCAGCGCTTCAATGAAGGCTTGTCCTTGTTGGCGTGTACCGCGAATGTCAAAACTGAAGACCGAGCCAGCGCCGCGAGGCAGCAACTGCTTGGCCAGTGCATGGCTGGGATGACTCTCAAGCATGGGGTGACCTACGCGGCTTACCATGGCATGCGAGGCCAAGAAGGCCACAACTTTCTCGGTGTTGCTCACATGCCTTGCCATGCGCAAAGGCAAGGTTTCGATACCCTGCAAAATGAGCCATGCCGTGTGCGGACTCATGCATGCGCCAAAGTCGCGAAGCCCTTCGCGGCGTGCGCGGAGTAAAAAAGCCCCAATGGTGCTCTCCTCGTTGAATACCATGTTGTGAAAGCCCGCATAGGCTTGGGTCAGCTCTTCAAATTTGCCTTGTGTATGCGGTCCTGACCAATCAAAACTGCCACCATCGACCACCAATCCGCCTATGACGGTGCCATGACCCGATAAGAATTTTGTGGCGGAATGAACCACCAAGTCTGCGCCATGCGCCAAGGGCTTCATAAGCCAAGGGGAGGTGAGGGTGGCATCGACCAGCAAGGGGACGCCTGCTTCATGGGCAATTTGACTGACCGCTGGCAAGTCCAGCACATCCATGCCTGGGTTGCCGACGGTCTCGCCAAAAAACAATTTGGTGTTGGGTTGCACTGCTTGGCGCCAAGCTTGCAAATCACCCGGCGCAACGAAGGTGGTCTCAATGCCAAATCGACGCAGTGTGTAGTGCAACAAATTGTGCGAGCCACCATACAGGGCAGAAGACGCCACGATGTGAGAGCCCGCGCCCATGAGGGTGGTGATGGCCAGGTGCAAGGCAGCTTGACCGCTTGCAGTGGCAATGGCGCCAATGCCGCCCTCCAGGGCCGCAATGCGTTGCTCCAGCACCGCATTGGTGGGGTTGCTGATGCGGCTGTAAACATGGCCTGCACGCTCCAAGTTGAAAAGCGAGGCGGCTTGGTCGCTCGACTCGAAAACAAACGAGGTGGTCAGGTGAATGGGCACAGCGCGCGCGCCTGTGGTGGGATCGGGCGCCGCACCGGCGTGCAGGGCCAATGTGTCAAAACCAGGATCGGAGTAGCCGGGCATGAGTTGTCTCCAAAGAGAATCTGAAAGTTTCAGGCAAGAGCCTAAGGGTAAGCTTTTACTATTCTTAGTCAAGATTGTGGGCTATATTCAAACACCCACTAGGAGAACTTCTCATGAAAGTCAGTGACATCCTTCGCGTCAAGGGTCATAGCCTGATCACCGTCACACCCGATGAAACTTTGGCTGTTGCCATCCAAATCATGTCTGAAAAGGACTTGGGTTCATTGGTTGTGATGGAACATGGCGACTTGGTGGGCATGCTGACATTTCGTGAGGTGATGCAATGTTTGGCCAAGAACGGGGGCTCGATTGGTACCGTCTCCGTGCGCAAAGCCATGGACGATGCGCCGATCACCTGCACCAGCGAAACCGACATGGACGAGGTTCGGCGCATGATGCTCAACAACCACGCCCGCTACATGCCTGTGATGGACAAACGCATGTTGATGGGAGTGATCAGCTTCTACGATGTGGCCAAAGCCGTGGTCGACAGTCAGAATTTTGAAAACAAAATGCTCAAAGCCTATATTCGCGATTGGCCAGAGGGTGAAGACAAAGCCGGCAAAGAAGCGCCCACCCTCTGAGATAATAGGTGCCTATGAGCGGTAACACCTTCGGCACCTTATTTTCTGTCACCAACTTTGGTGAATCCCACGGCCCAGCCATTGGCTGCGTGATTGACGGGTGCCCACCGGGCATGCCGCTGTCAGAGGCTGACATTCAGCCAGACCTCGATCGCAGGCGGCCTGGCACTTCCAAATTCGTCACCCAGCGCAACGAGCCCGACACCGTGCAAATTCTGTCAGGTGTTTACCAAGGCTTGACCACGGGGACGCCCATTGCACTGCTGATTCAAAACACCGACCAGCGCAGCAAAGACTACGGCGACATTGTTCAAACCTTTCGCCCTGGCCATGCCGACTTTACCTACTGGCGCAAATATGGTTTGCGTGACCCTCGGGGTGGTGGCCGCTCTTCGGCACGTTTAACGGCCCCCATGGTGGCGGCTGGCGCTGTGGCCAAAAAATGGCTGGCGCTGCAATACGGCACCACCTTCAAAGCTTGCATGACCCAAATTGGCGAAGTGCCCATTGGCTTTGAGAGTTGGGACCATGTGCACACCAATCCCTTCTTTGCACCTGTGGCCGATGTCTCTGCACTTGAAGACTACATGAACGCTATGCGCAAATCTGGTGACTCCTGTGGCGCGCGTTTGCGCGTGGTGGCGCAGGGCATGCCTGTCGGTTTGGGTCAACCCCTGTTTGACAAACTCGATGCCGACATTGCATACGCCATGATGGGCATCAACGCCGTCAAGGGTGTTGAGATTGGTGCTGGCTTTGCGTCTGTCACACAAAAGGGCAGTGAGCATGGCGATCCCATCACCCGTGATGGATTTGTGGGCAACAATGCCGGCGGTGTGTTGGGCGGTATCAGCACAGGCCAAGACTTGGAGGTCTCGATTGCTGTCAAGCCCACCAGCTCTATCCTGATACCACGGCCTTCCATTGACACCCAGGGTCAAGCCGTGGAAGTGCTCACCAAAGGGCGTCACGATCCGTGTGTTGGCATTCGTGCCACACCCATTGCTGAAGCCATGTTGGCTTTGGTGGTGATCGAACATGCCCTGCAACACCGCGCACAGTGCGGTGACGTGGTGCCGCCGACCCACCTGTAAGGGGCCTTCATGCCCAATTCGTCCGCGGCCCAACGCCGTCAATTGATTCCGTTTGCCGCGGTTTCTGCCAGCTACTTTGCGCACATTGGATTTTTTAATCCTTACTTGCCTTTGTGGTTGAAGGAGCTGGGCTTTGGTTTGGTGGCCATCAGCATCTTGACCTCGGTGCAAGCCGCGACGCGTTTGTTTGCGCCCTACGGCTGGGGTTGGCTCAGTGATCACACCGGCGAGCGCGTCAAGTTGCTGCGCTACGGCGCCACCATGGCCTTGATTTGCGCCTGCATTTTGTTTTTTGACCTCGGGCCTTTGGGCTTGGGCTTGGTGCTCTTGGTGATGTTCACGCACACCAGTTCCATGATGCCCATGAGCGAAGCAGCCATGGCCCATTTGGTGAGTCAAGGTGGCGCGTTTGATGCCAAACGTTATGGCCGTGTTCGCCTGTTTGGCTCTTTGGGTTTTTTGGTCACTGTATTTGTGGCCGGTGCTTGGTTTGAACACTTCGGCATGAAACATTTTCCAGGCTGGACCGTGTTGAGCTTGGCGGCTGTCACGGCCAGTGTTTGGTGGTTGCCAGATTTGAAAGAGGCAGTGCCAACGCAGGATAGTAAAGTGACTGTGTGGCCCGTGCTCAAGCAGCAGCCTGTATTGTGGTTTTTCATCACCGCCTTTTTTCATGTGCTGTCGCACATTGGGGTGTACGTGTTTTTCTCCTTGTACCTAGACGCCTTGGGGTACAGCAAAGTTTGGATTGGCATGCTGTGGGCGGTGTCGGTCATTGTTGAAATTTTTTGGTTTTTCACGCAAGCCAAATGGATGCCTAAGTTGCCCCTCACGGGATGGTTGGTGGTGTGTTCCGCTGCCATGACCTTGCGCATGGGCATGACGGCGCAATGGGCCGATGTGCTGTGGGTTTTGTTGCTGGCGCAAGCGCTACATGCTTTGACGTTTGCGGCCAATCACACGGTT
This sequence comes from Comamonadaceae bacterium, assembly GCA_947451995.1. GTDB lineage: Bacteria > Pseudomonadota > Gammaproteobacteria > Burkholderiales > Burkholderiaceae_C > Limnohabitans_A. The sequence continues at coordinate 8,450 of CANGCI010000080.1, forward strand.
TGCATTGCCTTGTTGTCACATCATTTTCCGGGGCGCTTGCGCGGCCGCGGTCAGGCTTTGTACACCGTTATCGCTTATGGCTTTCCTGGCGTGCTGGGTGGTTTGCTGGGCGGGCTGATGAGCGATCGTTGGGGCTTGCAAAGTGTCTATTGGGTGTCGATGTGCACAGCCGCCATCGCCACTGCAGCCGCTTACAAAGTATGGCGATTGCAGCACCCCAAGCACAAGGTGGAAGGTCTGGCGTGAGCTATTCCACCGAGCCCATCGTCATAGAACCCTCGGTGCTGACCCTCTTGGATGCGGGCACCGTTGAGGTGTTGCGCACAGGGCAAAAATTGACTTTGCCAGGGCCCATGGTGTGGCACGCTTGGGGCCCGCTTGAGGGGGCTGTGATCTTGCTCTTGCATGGCGGCAGCGGCAGTTGGATGCATTGGATTCGCAACATTGCACCGTTGGTGGCGCAAGGCCATCGTGTGCTAGCGGTTGACTTGCCCGGCTTTGGTGATTCGGCAGCACCGGCGCAGGGTGGTGATGTGGATGCCTTGATTGAACCCTTGCATGCGGCTTGGCAGATGCTTCAAGGCCCAAACCTTGATGCTGCGTTTGTTGGCTTTTCATTTGGTGGAATGACAGCCGCTTTGTGGTTGGCCGCTTACCCTGAAGATGCAAAGCGATTGGTGATGGTGGGCTCGCCAGGTTTAGGTTTGACGGTGCCAGATCGCATCCCACTCAAAGGGTGGCGGCATTTGCCCACCGAAGCTTTGCAGGCCGAAGCGCATCGTCACAACCTGATGGCTTTGATGTTGAAGCACGAGCGCAGCTTAGACGACTTGGCCATGGCAGTGCACACTGCCAACGTCAAACGTGACCGCATGCCGCGTCGACGCTTGTCTTCAACGCCCATCGTGGCGGCAGCTTTGCCGCAGATTCAGTGCCCACTGCATGTGATCTATGGCGAAGGGGATGCGCTGTACAAAGGGCGCTGGCCGGAAGTGCAGGCCCTGTTCAAAGCCCAAGCGCCTCATTTGACTTCATGGCATTTGGTACCAGATTCAGGACATTGGGTTCAATACGAACGAACGGATGCGTTTCAGTTGGCTTTGTTGGCTTGCACCGCAGAAATAGCCGCTCTGAGTCCCAACAAATAACTGTCCACCCCAAAGCCTGCAATCTGACCTTTGGCAATTTCAGCAATCACAGAGTGATGGCGAAATGCTTCGCGTGCATGAATGTTGGACATGTGCACTTCAATGATGGGGCACTTCAAAATGGCCAGCGCATCGCGAATGCCATAACTGTAGTGGGTCCATGCGCCCGCATTGATCATGACGGCATCAATGCCGTCCGTGTGGGCCTGGTGAATTTTTTCTGACATGGCACCTTCAAAGTTGGTTTGAAAGCACTCCACGCTGGCGCCCAATTCTTGGCCGAGCTTTTTCACTTGCGCATCAATTTCGGCCAGGGTGATGGTGCCGTATTGGGCGGGATCACGCTTGCCAAACATGTTCAAGTTGATGCCGTTCAAACACAAAATTTTCATGATCGTCCTCAAAGGTCGGG
>CANGCI010000081.1 GCA_947451995.1 Comamonadaceae bacterium
CAATTGGCGGCGTGCTACCGTGTGTTTGCTTTCTTGGGTTGGACTGAGATGATTTACAACCACATCACCTTGCGCTTGCCGCAAGAGGTGAGTGGCGCAGAAAAACATTTCCTGATCAATCCCTTTGGTTTGCATTACAGCGAAGTCACTGCCAGCAACTTGGTCAAGATTGACCTCAAGGGCAAAGCCTTGGATGGTTCGCCCTACCCCGTCAATCCTGCCGGCTTTACGGTGCATGCGGCCATCCACGACAGCTTGCCCGGTGCCCATTGCGTCATGCACACGCACACCACCGCAGGTGTGTCGGTGGCGTGTTTGAAAGACGGTTTGCAACAAACCAATTTTTACACCGCGCAACTCCACGACATGATGGCGTACCATGACTTTGAAGGCATCACCATTCATGCCGATGAAGCACCGCGCTTGCTCAAAAGCATTGGCAACAAGCAGGCTGTGATTTTGCGCAACCATGGCTTGTTGTCATGGGGTGCCACATTACCGCAAACCTTTGCCATTTTGTGGACCCTGCAACGTGCCTGTGAAATTCAATTGGCCACCTTCAGCATGGGTGGATCGCAAGCCGTCATTCCTGTGCGCGAAGACATCGCCGCCAAATGCACACGCGATGCTTTGCAATTCAACCCCAACCACGGTGCCGGCACCGAAGTGCTCGATGCCCTGATCCGACAAGTCGATCGCAGCATCGTGCGCCCTGAAGAAAGTTACCGTTTATGAAAGTTTGCATTTATGGCGCTGGTGCCATTGGCGGTTGGATCGGCGTGCACTTGGCGCAAACAGGGCACGAGGTGAGTGTGGTGGCGCGAGGTGCCACGCTTGAAGCCTTGCAGAAGAATGGACTTCAGTGTGTTCAAACGCAAGCGGCAGAGGCGCACCTCAAAGCCGATGTCAAAGTGTCTGCCAACCCCGCAGATTTAGGCCCACAAGATTTGGTGATCGTGGCCGTGAAAGCGCCCGCCATGGCGGACGTGGCCAAGGGCATTGCACCCTTGCTAGGTCCCAACACGATGGTGATGACGGCCATGAACGGTGTGCCTTGGTGGTTCTTCCAAGGCTTTGGTGGCAAGTTGCAAGGCACGACGCTGAGTACCATTGACCCAGAAGGGCGCATTGCCAAAGCCATTCCCGCCCACCACGTGGTGGGCTGTGTGGTGCATGCCAGTTGTTCCCTCGATGCACCCGGCGTGGTGCGGCATCACTTCGGTCAAGGTTTGATTTTGGGTGAACCTGCCGATCAACACGGCCAAGTGAGTGCGCGCGTGCAGCAGTTGGTGACCGATTTGCAGGCTGCAGGTTTCAATGCCAGCGCCTCAGCTCAAATTCAAAAAGACGTTTGGTACAAGCTGTGGGGCAACATGACCGTCAACCCCATCAGCGCCATCACGGGCGCCACCACCGACCTCATTTTGAAAGACGATTTGGTGCGTGATTTTGTCTCGAAGGTGATGCTGGAGGCCAAAGTCATCGGCGAAAAAATAGGCATTCCCATTGCCCAAACCCCCGAGGACCGGCATGCAGTCACCCTGAAATTGGGCGCCTTCAAAACCTCCATGTTGCAAGACGTCGAAGCCGGTAAAACAGTCGAGTTAGATGCACTGGTCAGTGGCGTGCGCGAGTTGGGCCAATTGACGCAAGTCAGCACCCCTTACACCGATGCGTTGTTGGGTCTCAGTCGCCTGCATGCCAGCGTTCGCGGCCTGTACCCGACACAATGACCCCATGACTGAAACATCCAAAGCCCTGTCCATCACGGCATTCGCCACCTTGTTGCTGGTGGCCTTCATGATGGGCGCTAACCATGTGGCAGCGCGCTTTGCGTTCAACCATGGCGTGGACGTGATCACCGCAGTGAGTTTCCGAAGTGCGGTCACGGCATTGGTGGTCGGTTTGATTTTGTGGCAACAAAAAGTCCAAATTCAAATTCAGCCACATCACAAAAAATACTTGCCGCTCATCGGTCTGATCATTGCGGTTCAGAGCGTGTGCTTGTATTCATCGGTGGCCCGATTGCCTGTGGCCCTGGCCTTGTTGGCGTTCAACACATACCCTTTGTCGACCGCATTTTGGGCGCGCGTCCTTTACAAACACCAACCCGAAAAAGCGGTGCTCTGGAGCATGCCCATCATTTTGGTGGGCCTGGCATTGGCGCTGGATGTGATGGGTGCGGCCTCTGGTTTGGGCGCATCTGAGCATTGGGCGCAAATTGGCAGTGGCGTGGCGTTTGCACTGGCAGCTTCAGCCACCTTTGGCTTGGCACTGGTCTACACCCAACACGAAACCGCCGGCTTGGATGGCCGCGTGCGCACCTTCTCTTCCATGTCCTTGGTGGGTGTGTTGGCCGTGGCGGTGGCGGTCAGCCAAGGCGGTTTTCATTTGCCCAACGCACCTGCAGGTTGGTGGGGTTTGGGCATGCTGACCTTTTTGTACGGTACCGCCTTCACCATTTTGTTCACGGTGCTGCCTCGATTGGGCGTGGTGGGCAACTCGGCCATCATGAATGTGGAACCCGTGTTTGCGTTGACCTTGGCTTGGGCCTTGCTCGATCAAGCCATTGCCCCCATTCAATTGGTGGGTGCGGCTTTGGTGGTGGGCGCCGTGATGTGGTTGGGACTTCGCAAGCGCTAGGCTTTCAAGCAGCAGGCCTTGCATTCAGCGGGCCGTGCAGCATCGTTTAATCCTGGCCTTTTTTCAAACTCAGTGCGGTGTCGTAAACCACGTTTTTAGAAGCGCCTGTGATGTCGCTGGTCAGTTTGACGGCCGTCTTCAGCGGCAGCTCGGTCAACAGCAATTTCAGTGTGCGCAAACTGTGGGCATCCAAGGCCTCGCTGGCGTCTTGCGTAGGCTTGTCCAAAGCGTGAACCACCAGCGCAAACTCACCGCGCACATGATCGGCTTTTTCTGCAAACCAGGCGGGCAGTTGATGTGCAGGCACTGTGTGCACTGTTTCAAATTGTTTGGTGAGTTCACGTCCCACGGTGATCAAGCGTGAGCCCAATTGAGACAAGGCTTGGGCCAAGGCTTCAATGCGATGCGGCGCTTCAAGCAAGACCACAGCGCGCGATTCCCCCATTAGGGTGTCGATGGCGCGTTGGCGTTCGGTGGCTTTGGAAGACAAAAAGCCAGTGAACACAAAGCCGCCTTCGCCTGTCATGCCCGAGGCACTGAGCAGGGCCGTGACGCTGCTGGCGCCAGGCAAAGGCATCACTCTGTAACCGGCAGCCGCAACGGCAGCGACCAAGCGCGCACCAGGGTCGCTGATGGCCGGCGTACCGGCATCACTGACATAGGCCACACGTTGGCCTTGCGCCAAACGTGCAATGACTTGCGCAGCAGCTTCCGCTTCGTTGTGTTGGTGCACAGCCAGCAGTTGTGAGTTGCTGCGATCTAAACCATAGGCGCGCAACATTTGCTGGGTGTGGCGCGTGTCTTCACAGGCCAGGGTGTCAGCCCTTTCAATGACATACAAAGCACGCAAAGTGATGTCGGCCAGATTGCCAATGGGGGTGGCCACCACATACAGTGTGCTGGCGGGGTGGTTTTGAGGACCCACTGCTTCGCGGGCTACTTGGAAGGCGTGGCTGTAAATCGACGTCAATGGGTTTCCTTGGTCCTACAAATCAAAGCAGTATGCAAACCCGCTTCAAGCAAACCACCAAACAATCTGGCGATGCTGCAGAAGATGCGGCACTTCACTTTTTACAACATCAGGGCTTGCGCTTGCTGCAACGCAATTATCGAACGCCTGGCAGGGGTGGCGGCGAAATTGACCTCATTTTGCAAGAATCTGACAGTACCTTGGTGTTTGTTGAGGTTCGAAAGCGTTCGCAGCGCCAATTTGGCGGGGCGCTGGGCAGTGTCAGTCGCGCCAAACAAAGGCGCATTGTCTTTGCGGCGCGGTATTTTTTGTGGCGCTGGCAGCAACTGCCGCCCACCCGTTTCGACGTGATCGCATGGGAGCCCGATGGCCTCATATGGCAGAAGGCTGCATTTGAGGCCGGCACTTGGTAAATGGCTGGCGGTGCCGCATGGGCTGGGGGTATCATCCAGTGCATGCTAGACCTGCGAATTCAGCAACATTTCATCGACAGTGCCGACCTGCAATACCAGGCCGCCGAAACCTTGGCCAAACCCTTGGATGCAGGCGTCCAGGCGCTCATGGCCTGCGTCACCAGTGGTGGCAAGGTGATGGTTTGCGGCGAGGGCAGTGCGGCCGCGTTGGCACAGTACTTTGCCAGCTTGTTCGTAGGTGGCTTTGAACGCGAGCGCCCCGAACTGGCGGCCATCGCTTTGCGCCACGAAGGCTTGGGCGATCCCGCCTATGCCGGCTTGGCGCGACAAGTCCGCGCATTGGGCCAAGCGGGTGATGTGCTGTTGCTGCTCACCGCCAATGGCGAAGAAGAAGGTTTGTTGCGCGCTTTGCATGCCGCCCACGAACGCGACATGACCGTCATTGCCCTCACAGGCAAAGGCGGCGGTGCTGTGGCCAAGGCCTTGCGCGAGACCGATGTGCACGTAGGCATCCCCCATGACCGTGCTGCCCGCATTCGCGAAGTCCAACAACTGGCTTTGCATTGCCTGTGCGATGGTGTGGACGCCCAACTCATGGGTGACCAAGACACCCTGTCCTAATCACCTTCCAAACTGGCGCAATTCACATTCTGTCAGCACCCGATTAAAATATTTCAAGACTCTCTAAGGATTACTCAAGTGAAACTCAATCTCAAACGTTGGATGTTGTCTGGTTTGGCTGTCAGTGCCGTCATCTCCAGTTTGTCGGCCTGCGCACCCTTGGTGGTGGGCAGCGCTGTGATGAGTGGCATGGTGGCCATTGACCGCCGCACCACCGGTATTCAATTGGAAGACGAGGGCATTGAGTTGCGCACGGCGCAGGGTTTGCGACAAAACCTCAGCGATGCAGCGCATGTCAATGTCACCAGCTACAACCGCTTGGTTCTCTTGACGGGCGAAGTCAGCTCTGCCGCCGAAAAAGAGCGCGCTGAGCGCTTGGCCAAGAGCCAAGAGAACGTGGCCTCCGTGGTGAATGACTTGGCCATTGAACCTGCCAGCTCGCTCACGCAGCGCTCCAAAGACGCCATCACCACTGGCCAAATCAAAGCCTTGTTGGTGGATGCCAAAGATCTGCAATCCAACGCCTTCAAAGTGGTCACCGAGCGCGGCATTGTTTACTTGATGGGCCGCGTCACGGCCCGCGAAGCACAGCGTGCCTCTGAAATTGCACGCAGCGGTAGCGTCAATGGCGTGGTCAAGGTGGTGCGCGTGTTTGAAACCATCACGGAAGAAGAGCTCAAGCGCATCAGCGCACAACCCTTGTCGCCGCAAGCGCAACCCAAAATTTAATTGCCGCGCTTACTTCAAGCGTTTGATCAAGCTGGAAGTGTCCCAGCGCTTGCCACCCATTTGCTGCACGTCGGCATAGAACTGGTCCACCAAGGCCGTGACGGGCAAGCGCGCGCCATTGCGCTTGGCTTCGTCCATGACCAGACCCAAGTCTTTGCGCATCCAATCGACGGCAAAACCAAAGTCAAACTTGTCGGCCACCATGGTCTTGCCGCGGTTGTCCATTTGCCAGCTTTGTGCAGCACCTTTGCCAATCACGTCCAGCACCAGGTTCATGTCGAGGCCGGCCTTTTGGCCAAAGGCAACCGCCTCCGACAAGCCTTGCACCAAGCCCGCAATGCAAACTTGGTTGACCATCTTGGTCAATTGGCCGGCGCCAGACTCACCCATCAGGGTGTAGGCACGAGAGAAGGCCATGGCGGCTGGTTTGGTGACTTCGAAGATGGCGGCATCACCACCGCACATCACAGTCAACAAACCGTTTTGCGCGCCACCTTGACCACCCGACACGGGTGCATCGATGAAGTTCAGACCTTGCGCTTTGGCGGCTGCGTCAAGTTCACGTGCCACGTTGGCAGAGGCCGTGGTGTGGTCTACAAAAATGGCGCCTTTTTTCATGCCTGCAAAAGCGCCATCAGGTCCCAAAACCACAGCGCGCAAATCGTCGTCATTGCCCACGCAGCAAAAAACGATGTCTGCGTTTTTCACGGCTTCACGGGGTGTGGGTGCATGGGCTGGCTGACGTGAGTCGGCAAACTCTTGGCACCAAGCGGCTGCTTTGGCTTCGCTGCGGTTGTAAACCGTGACCGCGTGACCGGCACGTGCCAAGTGACCTGCCATGGGATAGCCCATGACGCCAAGGCCCAAAAAGGCCACATGTTGTGAAGGTGCGGGTTCGTAGGTTTTGGCGTTCAAGCTGCTCATGATGGGTTCAGTGTTGGGTTTGAAAAGAAGGGTGAATCAAAAAATGAAGACAGGGCTTAATCTTTGAAGCCGTGATTGTCCACCAGTTTTGAGTTTTGCGGGTATTTGCGCAGCAAGGCCAGCGTCTGTTGGCTGATCTCTTGGTTTTCATACAAAGCTTGCAAACTTTGGTCCAGCGTTTGCATGCCCACTGCGTGGCCGGTTTGCAAAAGGGCATACAGCTGACTCACTTTGCCCTCCCGCACCAGGTTGCGCACGGCCGGGGTGGCCACCATGATTTCGTGTGCAGCCACACGCCCCAAACCTGAACGGTGGGGGCACAGCGTCTGGGTGAGCACCGCCACCAAACTTTCTGCAAACAAGGCACGCACGCCTTCTCTTTCGTGCGAGGGAAAGGCATCCACCAATCGGTCGATGGCCTGCGGCGCACTGGCGGTGTGCAGGGTGGCCAGTACCAAGTGGCCGGTTTCGGCCGCGGTCAGTGCCAGTTTGATGGTGCGGCTGTCGCGCAACTCGCCGACCAACAGCACATCGGGATCCTCACGCAAGGCCGCACGCAAGCCCGACTCAAAGTCAGGTGTGTCGCGCCCAACCTCACGTTGGTGGACCAAGCTGTTGTGAGAGGTGTGAATGAACTCAATCGGGTCTTCCAAGGTCACGATGTGAACTTTGCGCTCGGTGTTGATGTGATGCAGCAAGGCCGCCAGCAAGGTGGACTTGCCGCTGCCGGTGGGACCCGTGAAAAGCAACAAGCCATGGCGCTGAAGGGCCCAACGGGCAACACATGCTGGGGCATTCAAGTGCTTGAGCTGGGGCATCTCATTTGGAATCAGGCGCAGCGCCAGTGCAGGCCCGCGCGCTTGCTCAAATGCGTTGACACGAAAGCGTCCTAGCTCAGGCAAGCTGACTGCAAAGTCGACGTTGTTGAGCGCAGCGCTAGGGTGCAAATTAGAGCTTGTGTCCAAACCCTGTGCATCGATCAAGGCGGTGCGAATGTCGTGCACATCTTGGGCGCACAACACGCGTGACATGTCAGGACGGTACATGCTGTGCGAGGTGCAAGAAACCGACACGCGCTGCAGTTGGCCATCGATGCGCAGCCAAGCAGACTCGCCGGTTGACCAGTGCACATCGGAGGCGCCCACGCTTCTTGCCAAGCGCAGCAGCATGGGCCATGCGTTTCCTTGCGCTGCTGAGATTTGGTAAGCTTGTTGCATGAGCACTTCAGTTTCAGCCAATCTCGCCCAAGTGCGCAAGCGAATTGAGCTTGCATGCCTTGCGGCAGAACGTCCCGCCAAGGCGGTCCATTTGTTGGCTGTGTCCAAAACCATGCCTGCGCAAGCAGTGCGCGAGGCTTATGCCGCGGGGCAAGTTGCGTTTGGCGAAAACTACATTCAAGAGGGCGTCGACAAGATCGCCTCATTGGCAGATTTGCCTTTAGAGTGGCATTGCATTGGCCCCATTCAAAGCAACAAAAGCAAGTTGGTGGCCGAGAATTTTGCGTGGGTCCACAGCATCGATCGATTGAAAATTGCAGAGCGTTTGTCTGCACAGCGACCTGTCAACTTGCCTCCGCTTCAAGTTTGTTTGCAAGTGAATGTCGATGGCGGCAGCAACAAATCTGGCGTGACACCCAACGAACTGTTGGCATTGGCGCAAGCGGTCGCAAAATTGCCAAACCTGCAGTTGCGCGGCATCATGACCATTCCTGAACCTGCAGAAAACGAAGCGGCTGCTCGCGCAGTCCACCGTCAAGCCAAAGGCTTGTTCGACATTTTGCAAGCTGCCGGCTTGAGCGTAGACACCCTCTCCATGGGCATGACCGGTGATCTTGAGGCGGCCATTGCCGAGGGCAGTACCTGCGTGCGGGTGGGCACCGCCATTTTCGGACAGCGCTGAAACCAAACCCAGCGCTAAGGGCTGGGCTGCTGGCGTGTCACGGTTTGTTAAAACCGCGGCAAATCAGGGTGCGAAATTTGTCCGCTACGAACCAACATCTTGCCGTATTCAGCACAACGGTTCAGTGTTGGAATGACCTTGCCGGGGTTGAGCAAACTCAGAGGGTCAAAGGCTTTTTTCACTGCAAACATTTGTGCGTTTTCTTCTGCAGAAAACTGCACGCACATGCTGTTGAGCTTTTCAATGCCCACACCATGTTCCCCCGTGACGGTGCCGCCCATGGCCACACTGGTTTCCAAAATGTCGGCGCCAAACAACTCGCAGCGGTGCATTTGGTCGGGGTCGTTGGCATCAAACAAAATGAGCGGGTGCAGGTTGCCATCGCCGGCGTGGAACACGTTGGCGCAGCGCAGTTGGTATTTCTTTTCCATCTCGGCAATGGCCAACAAAATGTCGGCCAATCGTTTGCGCGGAATGGTGGAGTCCATGCACATGTAATCGGGGCTGATGCGGCCCGAAGCTGGGAAGGCATTTTTGCGACCGCTCCAAAAACGCAAGCGCTCGGCTTCGTCTTTGCTCACGGCAATGGCGGTGGCGCCGCAGCCGCGCAGCACGTCGCTCATGCGGCCAATCTCTTCTTCAACTTCTTCGGGCGTGCCATCGCTTTCGCACAGCAAAATGGCTTCGGCATTCAGGTCATAGCCTGCGTGCACAAAATCTTCGACCGCCGCTGTCATGGGTTTGTCCATCATTTCCAGCCCTGCTGGAATGATGCCGGCGGCAATCACTGCAGCCACCGCATCACCCGCTTTGCGAATGTCGTCAAAGCTGGCCATGATGCAGCGTGCGAGTTGCGGCTTGGGCACCAACTTGACGGTGACTTCGGTGGTGATGGCCAGCATGCCTTCGCTGCCGACCAACACAGACAACAAATCAAAACCCGTGGTGTCCAAGGCATCGCTGCCAAAGGTGATGGGTTCGCCTTCAATGGTGAAGCCTCTGACTTTGAGCACGTTGTGCAAGGTGAGGCCGTATTTCAGGCAGTGCACGCCACCCGAGTTTTCGGCCACATTGCCACCAATGGTGCAAGCAATTTGACTGGAAGGGTCGGGTGCGTAATACAAGCCCAGGGGCGCTGCTGCCTCTGAGATGGCCAAGTTGCGCACGCCGCATTGAACCACCGCCGTGCGCGACACCGCATCCACTTTGACAATTTGGTTGAACTTGGCCATGGACAAGGTCACGCCCATTTTGTGGGGCATGGCGCCGCCCGACAAACCCGTGCCAGCACCCCGCGCCACCACGGGCACAGCCAAGGCGTGGCAGGCTTTGAGCACAGCTTGCACTTGCGCTTCGGTTTCTGGCAAGGCCACAACCAAGGGGCGCTCACGGTAAGCCGTGAGGCCATCGCACTCAAACGGCACGGTGTCTTCTAGCGTGTACAGCAAGGCATGCTGGGGCAGTGCCGCACTCAGTGCAGCCACCACTTGCGCTTGGCGATCTGCGCGGGACAAAGCATCGATGTTGGTGAGTGCGTTCATGAGAAAGCTTTCAAGCGCAAAGGGTCAATGGCAAGGGCCATCGGACTTATTTGAAAATGACGGTTTTGTGGCCGTTGAGCAGCACACGGTGTTCGCTGTGCCATTTGACAGCGCGCGCCAACACTTGGCTTTCGGTGTCGCGGCCTTGCGTGGTGAGGTCTTCCACCGTTTTGGAGTGGTCCACACGCGCCACGTCTTGCTCAATGATCGGGCCTTCGTCCAAGTCGGCTGTGACGTAGTGCGC
>CANGCI010000082.1 GCA_947451995.1 Comamonadaceae bacterium
TCACAGTTATGGTTTCGATGAAATCACACTGGAGAACATCGTGGTGTGCAACATGGATGGCGTGAAAATTGATGGTGGCGGTAGAAGACACAGCGAAGTGTTCATCCATTCGGAAATTTACAAAGCGCGTCCGGATGTCAACAGCGTCATTCACACACATCCCACTTATGCTGTGGCTTTGTCTGCTACAGGTCAGGCGTTGGAGCCCATTAGCCAACCTGCGGTGGCTTTTGCAGACGGCCTGCCCTATTTCAGCCGGGCGATTGATTTGGTTCGCAGCCAAGACCTCGGTGCCGCTGTCGCCAGCGCCTTGGGCCAGCATAAGGCGGTCTTGTTGCGCAACCATGGGGCCGCCATTGTGGGCGCCAATGTTGAGGAAGCCACCATTTTGTCCATCATGCTAGACAACGCCTGCCAAATTCAATTGGCCACCATGGCCGCAGGTGGCATCGGTGAAAAGTTCACCCCAGAGCAAGTGAGCAAATTGCACCATGACATTACAAGGCCAGAGCAGTACGTCATTAATTTTGAATACCTAAGAAGACGAGCACATCGCCAATTAGGCCGCTGAACCTCAAAACAAGGAGACAACATGCGCTATGTGAAATTTTGTGTGATGACCACTTTGCTGTTGACGCTGATGGGACAGGCCACAGCGCAAGTTGTTGACGCATCCAAGCCCATGTCGATTGCCGAATTGGCTGTCTACCAAGGTCCTGACAGGCAAGCCAAATTGATTGAAGGTGCGAAGAAAGAATCTGGACTGTCGGTCTATCACGTCTACCCTGCTTTGACCAACATCATGAATGAGTTTGGCAAGAAGTACAACATCAAGGTGAAGTCTTGGCGAGCAGGATCGGAGGCCGTGCTACAGCGTGTGACCAGTGAAAACCGAGGCAACAAATTCGATGTCGACATTGTTCAAAACAATGCACCAGAAAATGAAGCCGCCTTTCGCGAAAAACTGCTGCAAGAAGTGAAATCGCCTTATCACAACGATTTGTTGCCACAGGCCATTCCTGCTCACAAGCAATGGGTTGGCATCACCGTGGACATTTGGACAGCTGCGTACAACACCGAGAAAATCAAAAAAGAAGATTTACCCAAATCCTACAAAGACTTGCTCGATCCCAAATGGAAAGGCCAACTGGGCATTGAAGGCAATAACCACGCTTGGTTTGGCGCCATGATGGGCAAAATGGGCGAAGAAGAAGGTCAAAAACTTTTTGCCAACATCGCCAACACCAACGGCATCTCGAATCGAAAAGGTCATTCCTTGCTCACCATGATGGTGTCCTCTGGCGAAGTCCCCTTGGCCCTGACCGTTTACAGCTGGAACCCCGAGCAACTTAAAGTCAAAGGGGCACCGGTTGAAGGCTTGGCGCTGCAGCCTCTGATGGCACAGCCCAGCACCATTGCCATGCTGAAAAAAGCACCCAACCCCTATACAGCTTTGCTCTTTTATGACTACATGTTGACCGAGGGTCAAAAGCAGTTGTATGACCTGAAGTTTGTACCGACCAGTAAAAAGTTTGAGCTGCCATTCCCTAAAGTGCCTCTGAACTTCATTGATCCCGCCATGGCCTTAGACCAGCAAGCCAAGTGGTTCAAAATGTTTGAAGACACGGTGATCAAGCGCGCCAAATAAAGCCCGCCATGGCCCATCCTGAATCTCAGCACCCCTTGCAAATTGCCATCGTTGGATTTGGGGCTGCTGCGCAGGCCTTTGTACCCGCTCTGCAAAACAACGCGCAATTTAGCTTGGTTGCCATTGTTGAAAACAATGCACAAGTTCAAAGCAATGCCAAGGCCTTGGGCGTGCCTGTTTTCAGTCAACTTGAAGACTTAAAGCAGATTGCACATTTAGACGGTGTGTACATTGCCACACACACACCGTGTCATGCCGAGCAATGCATTCAAGCCCTTGCCAATGGCTGGCATGTGTTGGTTGAAAAGCCCATGAGCAGCAATGCAGCAGAGGCCTTGCGCATGGTGTCTGCCGCCCAACAGTTTGGCAAATCGATCACAGTGGGTCATTCACACAGCTTTGATGCCCCCATTCAGGCTATGCGACACATCATTCAGAGTGGTGAACTGGGAGCAGTTCAAATGGTCAACACCTGGTGTTTTACAGATTGGGTCTATCGACCACGCAGAGCCGAAGAACTCGACCCCGCGTTGGGTGGCGGTGTCACCTTTCGGCAAGGTGCCCATCAAATTGACATCTTGCGTGCGCTGTGCGGACCCAAAGTTCAAACCGTCAAAGCCAAAGTCTTCAACACAGACCCAAAGCGAAATACGCCTGGCGCACACGCCATCTATTTGGATTTTGAAAACGGTGCGGCAGCCACGGCCATCTACAACGGCTACGCAGGACTCTCCAGCATGGATTGGACGCAGAACGTTTCTGAGTGGGGATTTTTACAAACTGCAGAACAACGCCCCTGGAAAAGGCGGCCTTTGCAGCAATCCACGCCTGAACAAGAACTGGCATCCAAACAAGAACGCGCCAAAACAGCGATTCCAGGTTCGGCGCCATTGCAACCCCATTTTGGCTTGACCGTGGTCAGTTGCACATTGGGAGATATGCGCCAAACGCCAGCGGGAATTTTGATCGCAACCGCAGACGGCGAACGCGAACTCAAATTGCCGAATCACCAAAGTCCACGCGAATTGGTCTTGGAAGAAATTGAAAACGTATGGCGAGGCTCAGGCCCCGGTTGGCACGACGGCCAATGGGGTTACGAGAACTTGAGAATTTGTGAGGCGGCCATCGCATCAGCGCAAAGCGGCCGTGAACAGGTCATGACCGCTTAAGCCCAGGTTGACTCGGGCAAGGGCCAGCCCAACAACTCGGCCAATCGGCAGACCACCCAAAAAGACTCTACACCATTGACCAAGTCTGGTTGTTCCAGCAATCCTCGCCAACATTTTTCAAGCGCATCGTCTTCTGTAATGCCCAATTGAAACTGCTGCGTACTGACTGTGTCAACCAGCATGTTGGCCAGGTCTTCACAAAGCTCATAGCGTTGCGTCAATTCAGCGCGCGGCAAACTGGGTTTGTGCTGATGCGGCTTGACATAAAGCATCATGAACGACTCTGGAATTTCGCTTTGATTTTCCTCGTACATATCAGGGTGCACATTGCATCTTGAGGCCGCTCACATGTGGTCGATGATCACACGACCAAAGCCTGAACAACTGACTTGCGAAGCACCTTCCATGAGGCGTGCAAAATCGTGGGGCACGCGTTTGCTTTGAATGGCCTCTTCCATGGCACGAATGATGAGGTCTGCCGCCTCGGTCCAGCCCATGTAGCGCAGCATCATTTCGGCAGACAATATTTCAGAACCCGGATTGACGTAGTCTTTGCCTGCAAATTTGGAGAGTGCGTCTACCGTTGCTTCAAAACAAGCCACGCTGTCGGACATGTTGGCGCCTGGGGCAATGCCAATACCGCCCACTTGAGCAGACACCGCATCCGAAATGTAATCGCCATTCAAATTGAGCGTAGCCACCACCGAGAATTCTTGAGGGCGCATCAAAATCTGTTGCAAGAAGGCATCCATCGCAATGTCTTTGATCGTGATGGTTTTGCCTGTCTGAGGATGCTTGATGGCACACCAGGGGCCATCGTCAATCAACTGGGCACCAAACTCTTCTTGGGCCAATTCATAGGCCCAATCTCGAAACGCACCTTCGGTGTATTTCATGATGCTGCCTTTGTGAACCACCGTGACGCTGGGCTTGTCGTGGTCGATGGCGTATTGAATGGCCTTTCGAACCAAGCGCTTGGAGCCTTCACTGGAAACTGGCTTGATGCCGATGCCCGACGAACTTGGAAAGCGGATGCTGTGGGCACCCAATTCTTGCGTCAGAAAGGCAATGAGTTTTGTTGCTTCTTGGCTGTTGGCCGCATATTCAATACCGGCATAAATGTCTTCTGAATTTTCTCTAAAGAGCGTGATGTTTGTTTTTTCAGGTTCACGCACAGGTGAAGGTACACCTTTGAAATATCGCAAAGGACGTAAGCAAACGTACAAATCCAGTTCTTGGCGAAGCGCCACATTGAGTGAGCGGATGCCACCACGGGCCGGCGAACTGAGGGGGCCTTTGATAGACACCACATAGTCTTTGAGCGCAGTCAGTGTTTCTTCTGGCAGGTATACATCGGGGCCATAAAGCGCAACCGCTTTGTCACCGGCAAAGACTTCCATCCAATGAATGTTTCGCTGCCCCTTGTAGGCCTTTTGAACAGCCGCATTGACCACTTGGATCATGACCGGCGTGATGTCGACACCTGTGCCGTCTCCCTCGATGAAAGGGATGATGGGGTTGGCCGGAACATTCAACGAATTGTCTGCGTTGACGGTGATGGCGGCGCCCTCTGCGGGAATCTGAATGTGTCGGTACATGGAACTGGTCTCCGTTATTTCATTCTATCGATAAATCAGTCACAATCCAGCGTCAATCGTGTACGTCACATCCCTACCCCAACCCTTCATACCAAGCAGCAATGAACATCCTGCAACACATTCGATCAAAGCTGGCCATCTGCACTTTCGCATTCAGCAGTTTGATCGCGGCCGCCCTGGTGCCATCCATGGCGCATGCCGAAGGCGTACCCCAAACACAATTGCCCAGAATCACCCTGAATGCAGGCATGCACCTCCTCCAAGTGCAACTGGCACAAGATTTTGAACAGCGCCAAATTGGCTTGATGTGGCGCAAGGAGATGCCTCAAAACGAAGGCATGCTGTTCATTTTTGAGCAGCCCGCCGTTCAATGTTTTTGGATGCGCAACACTTACCTGCCCTTGACAGCAGCATTTGTCGCAGACGACGGCACCATCGTCAACTTGGTCGACATGAAGCCCATGAATGACAGCTCACATTGCTCGCACAAACCCGTTCGTTTTGTTTTGGAAATGAATCAGGGCTGGTTTGCCAAACGCAACATTCAAGCGGGCTTCAAACTCACAGGCCCCGTCTTTGGCAAGTAAAGGCCCGGCGCTGTCTCAAACGCCCCAAACCACGTCAGCTGATTTGTCCTGACACATCTTGAGCATTTTCAGCATCGGTTGACTGCGTTGACGCAAGGACACCAGCTTGGGGTCTTGCAGTCCTTCAGACTCCTCCAATGCAATGGCTTGCTGTAGAGAGTCCATGGCCGCTTGGATTTGAGTTGACAGGAAGATTCCTTTGACCTGGTCCTCTCGTCCCATGATTTTCAGCAATCGCTTGGCATCGGGTTCGAGCATGATGAGGTCACCCGTGACTTTGGATTTGAATTTGTAAAGCATGGCAAGGTGTCCTTTTGCTAAATCAGCGAACGCAGTAATAACTGAAATTTTGGCCTGGAAACTCAGCCACCGACCGCACAGGTGATGGGTTGGGCAGATCAGGTGCCATCACTTTGTCGTTTGCCATGGCCCACAGCTTTCCGCGAGCACATGTCACACCGCCATTCCAATCGCCTAGATTCGACAAGTACTCATACTCTTCTGCCGTGGGCAACCTGGCCTGCATGGCATGGCAGGCCTTCTCTGCAGATTGAGGTGTTGGGGCCGTACCAATGGCACCACCTGGTGAGCCCAACAATTCCAGGCTGCGTTGGCCCATTTTGATTTTGGATGGGAATTGCGTCTGCTGGAAGGTGTCAAAGACTTGTTGACCAATTGATTGCATCACCTGCTCTGGAAAACCTTGCGCTTGGTAATGGTAGGTATTGCCACACGTTAAATCGATGTGCAAAGTGACCACCACATCACCCCTGCAAGTTGGCGCATAAGCATAAGTGCCATAGGCCACACCCGACAAGGCACGCATCACCTGTGGATCCCAGACGGCTTGTTTTTGTGGATCTTTGAGTTGCTTCAAGAGCTCATTCAAAGGCGCTGGATTGAAAAAATTAAAGCGCCGAGTTTGGGGCCGACGTTCTTGATAGACCTTGTCGACAGCGGCTTTTAAAGAACCTGCAAGCAATACATCCATGCCAGGACTGCTGCCTGCCACTTTTCTCTGCTGGTTCACTTGATCGTCCATGGTTGTCAGCAAAGCCACCATGTTGCGTGAATCAACCCCCTCTCGCAACAGACTTCTGACGGTTTGCGTCAGTTCACGCATTTGTTCCGATTTGGTCTGGCCATAGGCGTCGTGGTATTGACAAAGGTCTTTGCCCCGCGTGAATGGAATTCTGGGCCAAATGTTGACGACGGCAGGTGCGGCTGCGTTGCTGTTGGAGGACACACCCACCCCGTTGGCAGGTGTTTGGGCCATCACGGTGCCGATGAACAAAACAAGTCCGAGCAATGAAGAAACGATCAAACGAGACATAGTGGCCTCAACCCTCTGCAAAAAAACTCACAAGAAATAAATATATAGTACACCTCCATGAACCTCCAAGATCGTTTCCTGATGGCCGGTGTCATGGGCTGGCCCGTGATGCACTCTCGTTCACCCTTGATGCACAACCACTGGTTTGCCCAAGAAAAGCTCAAGGGCGTCTATGTGCCTTTGGCCATCCAACCCGAACATTTAGAACGTGCATTGCGCAGCATGCATGGCCTCGGATTTTCTGGCTGCAACTTGACCATTCCACACAAACAGCAAGCCCTGAAAATCGTGGATGAGATTGATCCTGTTGCGCTCAAAATGGGCGCCATCAGCTGTGTGGCAGTCAAAGAAGACGGCCGTTTGATCGGCAGCAACAACGATGCGGCAGGCTTTATACGCAATGTCAAAGAATTTCAGCCGGACTGGAAAGCCAGCAGAGGCCCCATCGTGGTGATCGGCGCTGGCGGGGGCTCTCGGGCGGTTTGCCAAGGTTTGATTCAAGAAGGTGCCACCGAAATCCGCTTGGTCAACCGTCACTTAGAACGTGCGCAACTCGTCCAATCAGAGCTGGGAGGCGCCATTCAAGCGCATGCGTGGTCAGACCGTGCTGACCTGATGGCCGGTGCCAGCATGGTGGTCAATACCACCAGCCAAGGCATGGTGGGACAAACGCCACTGGACATTCAACTCGACAAATTACCCGTGGATGCCTTGGTCACAGACATTGTCTACACACCGCTTGAAACACCCTTTTTGGCACAAGCCAGAATGCGTGGCAATCGCACCTTGAATGGCCTTGGCATGCTGCTGCATCAAGGCCCTTTAGGCTGGAAAGCTTGGTTTGGCATAGAGCCCAAAGTGACCCCTGAGCTCCGAAAATTACTTGAGCAAAGTCTGACCTAAGTCAAACTTCAGGGGCGGGGTTCAGCCCAATTTGGCTTTGAAGTGGTCCCAGCAACGCTGGAACAAAGCTTCATTCCACAGTTTTTCGCGGCACATTTGAATTTCGTGCTCACTGAATGAATACGGCGTCCCCAATTGCATGGCCATGTATTGACGGTGTGCGTTCTCTTCCATGTAACTGGCAAGCACAAAAGCCTCGCGAATGCTTTGACCCACTGTGACAGCACCGTGTGACTTCATCAAGGCAGCAGGACGGTCACCCAAGGTGGCTGCCAGTCGATCGGCCATTGGCTTGTTGTTGATGGAATTGGGTGAATCCAACAAAGGCACTGGATAGACCAAAGCGCCTTGGCCATAAACAGGCAAATAAGTTTGCCCAGCCATGGTGAGGTAAGTAGACCACTTGGGATGGGCGTGGACGACCGCTTTGAGGTCGGGCCGTGCGCGGTAAATACCGGCATGCAGATGGAATTCCAAAGGTGGCTTGCCATGGCCCTCCACTACCTGACCTTCCATGTCGATGGTGCAGATGTCGTCCACCGTCAATTGACTTCTTTGGCAAGAGCCGATGTTGATCAACATCTGATTGTTGGGCAAGCGAATGCTGGCATGGCCGTTGTAATCAATGATGTCTTGCGACTCCAGCATGCGGATGCAATCCACCAGTTGCTGCTTCAATTCAAGTATGTCAGTCATGGTACCGTGCTCTTCTAAATATCAACTCGCAAACGAATGGCTTGCGCTTAGATCACCACTTTGGTCATCATTCCCTGTGGAAAAATTTCCTCGGGTGTGAATTCGCGATGGGCAATGCCTTGCTGGAAGGTGTACTTGGCCATCAACTCCCATGTCGGACGATTTTCTTCAATGCCATAAGGAAAGGTGTCACCTTCAAACTTGTCGCGCATTTTGCGCGCATAGGTGGCCAACCAAGGCAATGGATAACGGGAGACCGCAGGGTCCATCAGACGTTCAATGCTGCGACGCTTGGACTCCAAAAAGGCATTGAACAGATTGCGCGGCACCCATGGATTTTCTTCCACCACACTTTTCTTCATGGCAATGATGTGCATGATGGGCCAGACTTTGGTTTTGGCAAAGTACTCGTCTTCCATGTCCAAGAAGTCAGGGAAGAGACGAACCACATCGGGATGACCTTCCAAGAAGCATGTGGGGGGTCGCGCAATGATGGCGCAATCAATTTCGCCAGAGGCCAACATTTCGCTGAGGGATTTGTCGGCAACGCGGGTTAACTCAACACCCTCAGGCAATGTGATCTCGACCTTTTCTTCACGACCTGGCGCATTGGCGCCTGCTTGATACCACTTAACGTCCTGCAATTTCACGCCCATGTCGTTGTGCAACCAGCCGCGCATGTAAACCGCTGCGGAATGCGCCCATTCAGGCGAGCCCACTTTTTTGCCAATCAAGTCTTTGACCGACTTGATGCCTGATTTTTTGTTCACATAGAAAGAGCTGAAGCGAAACAAGCGTGAGCACACGATGGGCAGACCAATGATGTCGCTGTCGGGGCGTGTCACTTGCGTCGTGAATTTGGCGAAAGACAATTCTGAAATATCAAATTCACGGTTGGCTGTGAAACGCGCAAAACACTCATGGTGCCCCAAATTCAACCAATTCAGATCAATGCCTTCGGGTTTGACAAAACCCATGCGGATGTCGCGAAAATGATCGTAATCGGTGGTTGCAATCGACAGGTTCAACAATGACATAAATTGGCTCTCAACAGAAGGGAAATGAGCTGGCCAGTTTATCTGAAGCTGTCTATCGCTGTGTGAGTGGCCGGCACAAGCATGGCGCACCAAGCCCTGCGCACAGCGCCCTCACAGCGATGCGGCAGGGTCCGTCGGCCGTTCAGGCCTTGGCCGAGTCGCTTAGATGAAAGTGCTCTGCGCTGGCCAGTCGCCAATATTGGGCAAACAGGCCCTCTGGCAGGACGCCTTGGTTCAAGGCACCTTCAGACACACTGGGCATCAAGTCGGCCAAATTTTGGATTTCATGCTCACTGATTCTGCGCATGATGTGACGCAATTGCAGCTCGGAAGGCCCTGCCAGACCCGTGGCTTGCAACATCTCACGAACAGACTCGAGCGTTTGCAGGTGAAAATTTCTCACGCGATCGGCTTTGCTGGGCACCACCAAGGCCACTTGGCGATGTGGATCTTGGGTGGTCACCCCTGTAGGGCAATTGCCGGTGTGGCATGTTTGGGCTTGAATGCAGCCCAAAGCAAACATGAATCCTCGGGCGCTGTTGCACCAGTCAGCCCCCATGGCCAAAGTTCGAATGACGTCAAAGCCACTGATGATTTTGCCGCTGGCTCCCAAGCGAATGTGCTGACGCAAATTCAATCCCACCAAGGTGTTGTGAACCAAACGTAGACCTTCAATCATGGGCATGCCCATGTGGTCCGTGAACTCGACGGGTGCTGCGCCAGTCCCGCCCTCAGCACCATCCACCACAATGAAGTCGGGGTAGATGCCCGATTGCTGCATGGCTTTGGCAATGCCAAACCACTCCCATGGATGACCAATGCACAGCTTGAATCCGACGGGTTTGCCATCA
>CANGCI010000083.1 GCA_947451995.1 Comamonadaceae bacterium
GTTGGCGGACCAAGGTTGCTGGCCGTCCAGTCGATTGTCTGGGCCTGGCAGTGCAGCAATTCGCGATATGTAAACGCTCAAGGAACTTCGGAGATTCAATGCTTTGACGTTGCTGAACAATTGCGGCAACAGATCTGCGGCACGGCCACGCAGTTCAAACTCAACGCCGCTGGTGACCGCGTCAGAAAAGTTTTGGGGCTGTGAAATCCAACGCGGTGCGTTGGCCCAACTGACTTGGCGCAACTCGGTGAGATTCCTGACGACATTGTTCAAATTGCGGTGAAACAGGCCCACGCTGAAGATGCCATCGTTGGTCAAATAATTTTCGTAGGCAATGTCCAGGCCCGTGGCCAGTTCGGGCGTGAGGGCAGGGTTGCCAAGCCGGTCTGGTGCCAAGTAAGTATTGGTGAGTTGGGTGTTGGTGTAGGCGCCGTTGATCACTGGGCGAGCCAACAAGGCATTGAGGCCCGGTGCTTTGTAACTGCGCGTCAAACTGGCGCGCACCATGTCTCTGCTTTTGGGGTCAAACTTGTAAGTGACGTGTGCAAGGGGTGACAGCACACTGCTGACATTGGAAACGGGGGTCGATGCGTTGGTGCTTTCAGATGCGATGCGTTCGTTGCGCAGTCCAATGTAGAGTTGCCATTGGGGCGACAACTCCCACTCATCTTGAATGTAAAAAGCCTGCCGGCGCATTTGCGCTTCGAAGGGCTGACCTTCAAAGCTGGGCAGCAAGGCTTGACCGTTTGCATCGGTGGTGGTGCGTTGCTCTCGTCTGTTTCTGTTCTCTAGGTCCCACCCGGCTGTCAAGGTGTGTGAAGTGCCCAGCAGTTGGCTGTATTTGCCGGCTTGCGTCACGGCGTCGTCTAGGTTGTTGCCTGTGGTTTGCAATTGCAGCGCACCAGTTCGCAGATTGCGAAAATCAAATCCAGAGCGAAATTGCTGCACACCTGCTTTGATCTCGATGCGCTGGTCTTCGCTGAACCTGTTAATCCAAGTGATGTTGCCGCGGCGGTTTTCCCAAAAGCCACCTTGCACGGTGTCGTCGTCAAATACAGGCAAGCCTGATACAGCGCGATTGACGTAGTCGGTGCGGTAGTTCCAGTAGCCTTTTTGGAAAAAAGTCGCCAATGACAAGGTTTGCTCGTCACTGATTTTGTAGTTCAAGCGCGGTGCCAAGTTGTAGCCCCATCCATCGGATCTGCTGGTGCCCAGTTGTTGCGACACGGAAGACAGGCCATCCGAGCCTGCCATCTTGCGATCAATGGTGTTGCGCACTTGCCGATCCCATTCAAACAAGGAAACAGGCAGGGACAAGTTGAATGGTCCTGCCGATTCGCTGAGTGAATAATTGAGGTTGCCCAAGGGCCTGTCACCACCTGAAGCCAAGCCCACTCGCAGCGTGCTGAGAGAGCGACGTGATGTTTCTTTCAAGATGACATTGATGGTGCCGGCAATGGCCTGGGCGCTTTGATCTGCCGTGGCGGCTTTGATGACTTCAATGCGCTCAATTTGTGAGGGACTCAGCTGGTCCAAGTTGAAGCCTTGAGGCGCGGGGTCACCGTTGATCAAAATTTGTGTGTAGCCAGCGCCTAAGCCTCGCATGCGAGGGCCGCCTGTGTCCACGTTCACGCCGGGCAGGCGTCTTAGAAAATCCAAGGTGTTGGTGTCGCCGTAGCGGTCCAGGTCATCACGGCCGTAGATCTGTTTGGCCACACTGGCGGCACGTCTCAATTCTGTGGAGCCTTGACGCGCCACAATTTCAACACGCTGAACGACGCTGGGTTGAGCGCCGCTGGTGGTTTCTGTTTGCCCGCCAATGGCCGCATCTTGCGCCAAGGTACTCAATGGGGCGCTTGTCCAACACAACACCGCCAAACAAGTCGCACTGAGTTGAAGTGGGGTTCGGATTGGAAATGCCCGATGCCTAGGGCTGTGTTTGGAGGGGCATTTCATAGGTGGCCAAGTCTCAAAGATTGAGCCGTATCTTAGTCAGAATTTGAAAATGCCTGCCTGTGAAGGGCTGTTATCAGCGTTAATAGGGATAGGCTGTGGCGAACATGTTGGCTAACATGGTCTGAACATGGAGAAAATGACTGTGAAGCCTCTGCAATTTGCCCGTTTAAAGTGGATGTACGCTGCATCCTTCATTTTGGTGGGCAGTGCCGCCATGGCTCAGAGTTGGCCCACCAAACCCATCAAAGTGATTGCGCCTTACCCACCAGGTGGCCCTAGCGATTTGGTGATGCGCACAGCGTCTGAACGAATTCAGGCCATTTTGAAGCAGCCCATCGTGATTGAAAACCAGCCCGGTGCCGGTGGCAACATCGGCGCGGCTGCTGTTGCCCGCGCTGCGCCCGATGGCTACACTTTTTTGATTGCCACCGACACGCTGCTAACCGTCAACCCGCATGTCTACAAGTCGATGACCTTCAAATTGGAAGACCTCAAGCCCATCAGTGTGTTGTCTTCCTTCAGCCAAACCTTGGTGTGCAACCCATCCTTGGGTGTGAAGAATTTGAATGAGTTGATTGCCAAATCAAAAACCACACCCTTAAGCTACGCCTCTGGCGGTGCGGGTGTGCCCGGTCATTTGTCGACAGAGTTGTTGTTGAACATGACGGGCATGCAGATGACGCACATCCCCTACAAGGGCCCAGCGCCCGCCATGCAGGATGTGCTGGCAGGCCAGGTGCCATGTGGTTTGTTGGCAGGGCCAACGGTGTTGCCGCATGTGAAGTCTGGCAAATTAACGGCTTTGGCTGTGTCGGGTCAAGGGCGTTCGCCTACCTTGCCTGACGTACCGACCATTGCCGAAGCCGGCGTGAAAGGCTACGAGGCCGATTTCAGTTTGATTTTGTTGGCACCTCGTCAAGTACCCGATGACGTGGTCAATAAATTTCGCATGGCGGTTGTAGAGGCTTTGCGTGTGCCTGAAGCTGCTGAGCGCCTCAAAGCCACCGACCAAATTGTGATTGGCAGCACGCCAGAAGAGGCCGTTGTCAAAGTCAACAAAGACTTTGCCAAGTGGGGCGCTGTGGCCCGCAAAATTGGCCTCAGTCTGGATTGAATCATTGGGGTCAGATCAACATTCAAGTGACACAGCGCGAAACCGCCAAATCGGCATTGCGCTGGTCACCGCCACCACCTTGATGTTTGCGGTGCTCGACACCAGTGCCAAGTGGTTGGTGCAAACGGTGCCTGTGTTGCAAGTGGTGTGGCTCAGGTTTGTGTTTCACACCTTGTTGACCACTGCCATCTTCATGCCATCGATGGGAGTGGCGTTGTTCAAAATTCACAATCCGCGATTGCAATTGCTTCGGGGGGTGATGTTGGCCCTCATGACGGGGCTAAACTTTTTTGCATTGCAGTATTTGCAGTTGGCCGAAACTGGGGCTGTGCAGTTTTCAGTGCCCATATTGATTGCGCTCATTTCTGCTTTGTGGCTGCATGAGCGGCTGGATGCCAAAAAGTGGATGGCCATTTGCATGGGATTTATTGGCGTGCTTGTGATCATTCGACCAGGAAGTCACGGCTTTCATCCGGCAATTTTGTTGAGCATTTTGAATGCTTTGCTTTATGCCGCTTTCAATTTAATGACCCGCCGACTGGCGGGCAGTGATCATCCCGTTTCGACTCAACTGGCTTCGGCCACTGTGCCTTCTGTGGTGCTGGCCCCGTTTGCAATTTGGTACTGGCAGACCCCCGACTCATGGCAAGTTTGGTGTGTTTTGGTTTTGGCTGGTTTAACGGGCGGCTTGGGTCACACGGCCTCTGCACTGGCCCATCGATATGCGACAGCTGCCGTGCTCGGCCCCTTTTTGTATCAGCAAATTATTTACATGAGCTTAGGTGGCTGGCTTGTCTTTGGCCAAATTCCAGACGCCGCAGTTGTGCTGGGTGCTGGCATCGTCGTACTCAGCGGCCTGTACCTCTTGTGGCGAGAATTCAGCCTGGCACAAAAAAAATAATTGGGGTCAGATCCACATTAATTTCCATTCAAAGGGGCTAAAGGCTAAGGGGGGCTGAACGATTTCTGGTACCCCAGTATGAGGAAGCCCCCCTTAGCCTTTAGCCCCTTTGAATGACCAAATTAATGTGGATCTGACCCCAATTATTTTTCTACCTCAACCATGATTTCATTGCGCCTGAACATGGGCAATGTCCAGGGCGGGTCGTAGCGCGAGAGTTGAGGGGCGCCAATGGCTTTGAAGTTTTTTTGCTGCAACCATGAGAGCAGTTCATCGGTTTTGCTTTGAACTTTGGCCAGCGTATTGAAGCCGGTGTAACTGTGAACAGCCATCAACTTGCCGGGTACTTCCTTGAGCTTCACATCAGGATTGTTCGGTTGAGGGATGCTGCTCAGGGTGTATTGCGAGGGCATCACAAAATGCACACGCCAAAGTTTGGCTTCTCGCATGTCCTTGGTGGCTGCGCTCATCGTGACTGGCGCTGTCATGGCAATCTTTTCAGATTGCGGCTCTACCGTCACAGGAGCCGTCATGGCAATCTTGGCGCTGCTGCCAGACTGAGCAGCGCGATTGTTGCCGAAAATATAGTCTGCGATGCGTCGAAAACCTTTGTTGGACGCCTCGTCCATGTCGCCCTCGACCAAGGTTTCTGCAATCAGCGTGGGTGCATACTGACGGACCTCAAAGGCGTCGGCCATCAAGGTGACTTTGAAAGCGGGTTCTTCAATGGCCATGGCAGATTGCCCCATCATGAAAGCGGTTAACAGAAACAAAGTTCGTTTAGTCATGGTGCTCTCATTTGTGAAAAATACAATGGGCTGATGTCATCGAATTCAAATATTCTTGAATTGGCCTTGCCGCAATCAGTAGGTGAGTTCTAACACGGTGATGTGACCTTGTGAAGCGGGCCAAGTCAAACCCTTCAGTTGTTCACCGTTGAATTCAGCTGCAACAGGCCGTTGTGGCGATTCATTCATCCGGATTCTGGCGCTTGAAATGCCTGCACTCACACCTTTGGCGACACCTGGGATGTCGGTTTTTCCATCCAACATCATTGTGTCGCGGTTGGCATCAAAGTAGCCTCTGGGCCGAGTCCAAATGACCAAGGATTGCGAAGTGCGATCCGATGCCGCCAATCGCTCGGGGCGCATGTGAACGATGTTGCTAGATCTTGCGAAGGGGCTGCGATAGATGTGGGTGGTTGCATAGCCGTCTGCAGTCAATTCAAATTCGTAGTCTGCGCGCGAGTTGGCTTTAAAGGGGCCCCAATGACCGTCGCCGGAGATGGTCGATTGGTGGACCGCAGCACCGATTCTTTGACCAGTCTTGGTGTCCGTTTCGTAGATGCTCAACTTGGCACCTTGCAATGGCAAATTGTTCACAAAGTTGCCGCTGTCTGCTTGAAGAGGGTTCACGCCCAAGCCAAATACTTTGCCATTCAGTTCAATCTGCGATTGCGTCGTGATGTTGTGCAAGGGGGTATGTCCCGTCAGGAATTGATAGCTGGCTTCAAAAGCCGCAGGCGAAAACGAAGTTTCGCGGTGATCAATTTTGGGGATTACCACATTCAAGGCGCCTTTGAGTTCGGGCCCATCAAAACCAACCATCGTGGCGCGTCCCTTCATGCCAAGCCAAAGACCATCAGGCTGCGCATACTTGTCGTTGTTGTCCGAGCGAATGGTCATCCATTGCGTGGGGCTGCAAATCTCGTCGCCTTTGTCATTTTTGGGGGCGTTGAGTTGTTTGAGAAATGGACCGGCGCCTGAAAATTCACTCGCATCGTTCAAGCCAGGTACGGCCTGGACGCCATGATTCGGGCCCCCGCCAAGAATCGCGTGGCTCACAACTTGCCAGCCACCACCATTGCAAATGTAGTTGCGAATGGCAAAAGCACCGCGAGAATTGCCGATCAAAATAACTTGCTTTGACCCCGTCTTTTGAATCACGGCCTCAACTTGCGTACGCAGCGCGTGCATGTGCTCAGCGGTGGAAGATCTGCCTGCTTGGGGTTTGTCATCTGCATCGCGCGCGAGGGGGTAGGGGACATCCAATGCGTGGAGCAAGTTGGCTGGCCAACCGTTCGATTCAAAACGCCAAATGGTGGTTTGCCAAAGTGCAGCGGAGTCGCCATTGCCATGGACAAAAACGATCGGCTTGTGTGGCAAATTGTGTGGTGACATTGGCGTTGTGCATGCACTCATCAAGAGTCCTGTGATGGCTAAGAGCCAACGATTAACATTTTTCAAGAGTGTGCTTTGTGAAGTGAAGGGTCACAAGTCTTGCATCGGCATGCTTTTAATTGTGATCTGACCCCAATTAATTAAATCAAGCTGAGAGAACCCAGGACTGTGACGAGTTGGGTGGCGTTGATCAAAATGGCGGTTTTGTGAATTTTTCTAAATTCAGGGATAGCCATCATGTTGCTGTTGTCGCGTATTTCAGAACCAATTTGTTCCATTTTGGGAATGAACTTGAAGCGGAGCAGCAAAGTCAGGGTGGCAATGATGGCGGCTTCTAGGGTCAGCATGGGTTTGGCGGCCAGTGCGTAACTGAATGTCGCTGCAGTGGCCACCACAATCGCAAACTTGAAATAGGTGGTGTAGAAGGACTTGATGAACTTGGCGTCCATGGTGTTGTCGTGCTTCAAAATGAGCAGGGGGATGGACCCAAACAGGAAATAGGTGGTGACCGCCAGCATGGCCACAGTAAAAAACAGCGCTGCGTGATTGGCATTCAGCATGATTGAGGGTAACTCCTCGTAGAAGTCGGCAGGGTGGTAACTTTAGAATCTGTTGCGGTGCAGCATACTGTGGTTCATTGTTGCACCCCTTTAAATTGCACCGTTATTTTTGTGAAGAGTCTAAATCATGGCCCGTCAATCAGCCAAATCTGCCGCCGACACCACCCGTGGCAATCCCGAGACCGAAAAGACCGCCAAGGCTGCCAAGTCGGCCAAGACAGCCCAAGCTGGCAATGCCGCCGATTCTTCTGAAGGCAAGCCACAACGGGTCATCAAAAAATACCCCAATCGCCGGCTCTACGACACCACAACCTCCAGCTACATCACGCTGACAGAAATCAAGCACCTGGTGATGGACGGGCAAACTTTCGCGGTCAGAGATGCCAAAACGGGGGATGACCTGACCCGCAGCATCCTGTTGCAGATCATTTTGGAAGAGGAATCAGCCGGTGCGCCCATGTTCACAGAGGCTGTGCTGGCCAACATCATTCGCTTTTATGGCCACGCCATGCAAGGCTACATGGGGTCTTATTTAGAGAGCAATTTGCAGTCTTTGATGCAAATGCAATCAAAAATGGGCCATCAGTCGACCAACATCGTGAGCCAAATGCAAGAACAGATGCAAAAGCAAACCGCTCAATTCTTCTCTGCTTTGGGTCTGAAGCCCTGAAACTGTGAACCCAAGGCCGTCTGAGGCGATCGATTTACTGGGACAATAGCCCCATGAACGAAATTGCAAGCACCGGCCAAGGCGCCGCTACTGAAACCACCTCATCGGCCGCCCCTAAAGTAGGCTTTGTCAGCCTAGGCTGTCCCAAGGCGCTCACCGACTCAGAGCTGATCCTGACGCAGCTCAGTGCTGAGGGTTATCAAACTTCCAAAACTTTCGAAGGTGCCGATCTGGTGATCGTCAACACTTGCGGTTTCATTGACGATGCCGTGAAGGAAAGTCTGGACACCATTTCAGAAGCCTTGAACGTCAATGGCAAAGTCATTGTGACCGGTTGCCTGGGTGCCAAGGAAGCAGAAGGCGGTGGCAACATGGTGCGCGCCATGCACCCCAGTGTGCTGGCGGTCACAGGACCTCACGCCACCCAAGAGGTGATGGATGCCGTCCATGCGCATTTGCCCAAGCCGCACGATCCCTTCTTGGATTTGGTGCCCAATGCCTTTGGCGAAGCGGGCCTCAAGCTCACACCCCGTCACTATGCTTATTTGAAAATCAGTGAAGGCTGCAATCACCGCTGCACCTTCTGCATCATTCCTTCGATGCGTGGCGATCTCGTCTCACGTCCCATTGGCGATGTCTTGAAAGAAGCGCAAGCTTTGTTTGAAGGCGGCGTCAAAGAGTTGTTGGTGATCAGCCAAGACACGTCTGCCTATGGCGTGGATACCCAATATCGCATGGGTTTTTGGGAAGGTCGACCCATCAAAACGCGCATGTTGGAATTGGTTCAGACACTGGGTGAAATGGCGCAAAAGCATGGCGCTTGGGTTCGCTTGCACTATGTGTACCCTTACCCCAGCGTCGACGGCATCTTGCCGCTCATGGCCACCGGCTTGGTCTTGCCGTATTTGGATGTGCCATTGCAGCACAGCCACCCCGATGTGCTCAAGCGCATGAAGCGTCCCGCCAGCGGCGAGAAGAATTTAGAGCGCATTCAAAAGTGGCGCGAAATTTGTCCTCAACTGGTCATTCGCAGCACCTTCATTGCCGGATTCCCTGGCGAAACAGAAGAGGAGTTTGAGCACTTGCTCAACTTTGTGCGAGAAGCGCAAATTGACCGGGCAGGTTGTTTTGCCTACAGCCCTGTCAAAGGCGCTACCGCCAATGAATTGCCAGGCATGCTGCCTGAGGCCGTGCGCGAAGAGCGCCGATCACGCTTCATGGCTGTGGCCGAAGAGGTGTCTGTCCAGCGTTTACATCAACGCGTGGGTGCCACCATGCAAGTTTTGGTTGATTCTGCAACGGCCATGGGCAAAAAGGGTGGCATTGGCCGCTCCTATGCGGATGCGCCCGAGATTGACGGCTTGGTTCGTTTGTTGCCGCCAGAAAAGATCAGCAAAACCTACAAGGTGGGTGAATTCACGCGCGCACGGATTGTGGGCGTTGAAGGCCACGACCTGATCGCGGTGCCTATTTGACCTTGCAATCAGCCCAGAAAAGCATGTGTGACGCCTCTCTTGAAGCCCCTTATGAAACCCCTTTTGAAGCCTCTTGGACTGTGAATTTGCAAATGATGCGCATAAAAAAAGCCGCATCACGTGCAGCTTTGTTTAAACTTGGTGCCCAGGAAGGGACTCGAACCCCCACGAAGTTACTCGCTAGTACCTGAAACTAGTGCGTCTACCAATTCCGCCACCTGGGCTTTCAGGAATAAAAGGATTGTATATCAAAAAAATTAGCCACCCCTCAGGACTGCTCGATGAGATCGAAGGCAGTGTGCAAGGCCACCGCGATGGACATGGCTTTCTCATTCGTGACGATGGTGATGGCGATATTTTCTTGTCGCCCAACGAAATGCGTGCCGTGTTGCACAAAGACCGTGTCAAAGTTCGCATCGTCCGACAAGACCGAAAAGGCAGACCTGAAGGTCGTGTCGTTGAAATTTTGGAGCGTCCCGCTCAACCCATCATCGGCCGCTTGCTCAATGAAGGCGGCATTTGGATTGTGGCCCCTGAAGACAAGCGCTATGGCCAAGACATTCTGATTCCCAAAGTAGGCATTGGCGCAGGTAAACCTGGGCAGGTGGTGGTGGTTGAATTGACGGAGCCACCTGCTTTGTTTGGTCAACCGGTTGGACGCGTCAAAGAAGTGCTGGGCGAGATTGACGACCCAGGCATGGAAATCGACATTGCTGTTCGCAAGTACAGCGTGCCGCACGAGTTCTCTGCCGCATGTTTGAATTTGGCGCGCGAGCTACCCGACAAGGTTCGCCCTCAAGATTCCAAAGACCGCATCGACCTCACTGACGTTCCATTGGTCACCATCGACGGTGAAGACGCTCGCGATTTTGACGATGCGGTGTATTGCGAACCCGCCAAGATTGGCAA
>CANGCI010000084.1 GCA_947451995.1 Comamonadaceae bacterium
AGCCTCGGCTTTGGCATCCACTTGTTTTTGAACCAGAGGCGTGAGCACCCAGCCAGGGCAAATGGCGTTGCAGGTGACGCCCGATGTGGCGTTTTCCAGGGCTGTGACTTTGGTCAATCCCACGATGCCGTGCTTGGCGGCCACATATGCTGATTTTTCGGCAGAGCCCACCAACCCGTGCACTGATGCCACGTTGATGATGCGACCCCAGTTGGCTTTTTGCATGGCGGGCAAGACAGCACGCGAAGCATGGAAGGCGCTGGACAGGTTGATGGCGATCACGGCATCCCAACGCTCAACGGGGAAGTTTTCAACACGCGCCACATGCTGAATACCAGCGTTGTTGACCAAGATGTCAACACGGCCAAATTTGTCTTCAGCAAACTTCACCATGGCCTCGATTTCGGCGGGTTTGCTCATGTCTGCGCCGTGGTAGGCCACTTTGGCGCCCAAAGCCGCAATTTCGGCCTCTGGGCCCGCATGGTCGCCAAAGCCGTTCAAAACGATGTTGGCGCCTTGTTTTGCCAAGGCTTTGGCAATGCCCAGGCCGATGCCACTGGTCGAGCCGGTTACGAGTGCGGTTTTGCCTTTCAGCATGGTGTTCTCCGAATGATTTACGATGTGGAAAAGTGAATTATGGCGCGGCCAGGCCACGTGGGCCTGACAGCGGTCAGTCAATCAAGTGAAACTGCATGTCCGAACCTGTTATTGCGTCCGTCAATTGCCCTGATGCAAAGGGCTCACACCGCATGGCTTATGCCTCGTGGGGGCCTGCCACGGCCTCACATGTGGTGTTTTGCGTGCATGGGCTCACCCGACAAGGACGCGACTTTGACCTGCTGGCCCAAGCCTTGGTGGCTGCTGCCGAAGCAGCCCAATTGCCGCCTGTTCGCGTCATTTGCCCCGATGTGGTGGGACGTGGCCGCAGCGATTGGCTGACGGACCCCATGGCTTACCAATTTCCGCAATATGCATCCGACATGGCTGTGTTGATTCAAAGCTTGAACAGCCAGCACCCCATTCAAAGACTTGATTGGGTGGGAACCAGCATGGGCGGCGTGATTGGCATGTTGTTGGCTGCGCAAGAGTTGCCCGTGCCCATTCGCAACTTGGTGCTGAACGACATTGGGCCCCCCGTGTCATGGAAGTCCATTCAAAACATGCAAACCTATGTGGGAAAGGTGGGCCACTTTGCAACGGTGCAAGACGCCGCCAATGCCATGTGGGAGATTTCAAAATCTTTTGGTCCGCACTCGGATGCCGAGTGGCTGGCCTTGTCGCAGCACATGGTGAAGCGCCAAGAAGATGGCGCGTACTGTTTGCACTACGACCCGCAGTTGAGGATGCCCATCAGCGCCGTCACTGAAGCATCTGCCAAGGCGGGTGAGGCAACGCTGTGGCAAATCTACGATGCCATTCGTTGCAAAACTTTGCTGATTCACGGCGCTGAATCAGAACTTTTAAGCAAGGATGCCGTGCAAGCCATGACCCAGCGCGGACCGCGCGTGCAAGTGGCCACTGTGCAAGGTGTCGGCCATGCGCCAACTCTCACGCACCCAGATCAAATCGAATTGGTTCTGGCGTTTTTGGGGCTGCGTGCATGAGCGAGTCTTCTGAAGACATTCTGGTTCGTGCAAGGGCTTTTGCCGAACCCTTCTTGTCTGGTGAGTTGTTAGATACTGGCGAAAACCTGCTTGCGCACGCTGATGCCGTCGTGGCCATTTTGGACACCATGAACAGTGGCAACGATGTGAAGGCGGCCAGTTATTTGGTCTACACCTGTCCACACCTCAGCCGCCCGCATGAGGTCATCGCCAAAACCTTTGGTGATGAGTTTGCATCGCTGGCCGTAGAAACCACCAAATTGGTGGAAGTGCAGCGTCTGTCGCGCACGGCCACATCGGCTGCGCAACTGCAAGACGATCCGCGCGCGCAAACAGAAAACGTGCGCAAAATGTTGCTGGCCTTTAGCAAAGATTTGCGCGTCATCATGTTGCGCTTGGCATCGCGTTTGCAAACGCTGCGCTACTTTGCCAGCAGCAAACAAGCGGTGCCAGCCAGCCTGGCCAAAGAGTCTTTGCAAGTGTTTGCGCCTCTGGCCAATCGGCTGGGTATTTGGGAAATCAAATGGGAATTGGAAGATTTGTCTTTCCGGTTCTTGGAGCCAGACACCTACAAACAAATTGCCAAACTGCTAGACGAAAAACGTGTGGAGCGCGAAAGCAACATGCAGCGTTTGCGCGAACAAGTGCAAACCGAATTGGCGGCGCAAAACATCAAAGCCTCTGTGCAAGGCCGGCCCAAACACATCTACAGCATTGTGAAAAAAATGCGTGGCAAGTCGCTCGACTTTTCGCAAGTGTTTGACATCCGTGCCATGCGCGTCATTGTGTCCAATGTAGCCGATTGCTATGAGGCGCTCAGCTGGGTGCATTCCAGCTTTGCCCCGATCACGTCCGAATTTGACGATTACATCGCCAAGCCAAAACCCAATGGCTACCAGTCATTGCACACCGTGGTGCGTGATGCGTCAGGTCGACCCATTGAAATCCAAATTCGCACGCAAGCCATGCACGACCATGCAGAGCATGGCGTTGCAGCGCATTGGGCCTATAAAGAGGCGGGTGCCAAGGGTTATGTGGGCGTCAGTGCCAACAGCGATTACGACGCCAAAATTGCAGTGTTGCGGCAGCTCTTGGCTTGGGAGCGCGAGATGTCTTCCGAGGTTTCTGGGCCTGCTGGTGCTTCAGAAAAAGCAGGTGCAGGACAATCTGCCGAAGAGACCGCGCTCTTTGACGATCGCATCTATGTGCTCACACCCAATGCCGCCATTGTGGAGTTGCCCAAAGGTGCAACGCCCATCGATTTTGCGTACACCGTGCACACCAACTTGGGTCACAGATGCAGAGGTGCCAAAGCCGATGGTGTGATGATTCCATTGAACACGCCTTTGCAGAACGGCCAGACTGTTGAAATCACCACCGTGAAGGAGGGTGGCCCTTCGCGCGATTGGATGAACACCGAGCTGGGCTTCTTGGCCAGCCACCGTGCGCGGTCCAAAGTGCGTGCTTGGTTCAACGCACAAATTACGCATGAAAGCATTGCCAAGGGGCGCGAAGCTGTTGAGAAAATTTTGCAGCGCGAAGGCAAGACGTCGATCAAGTTAGAAGACCTGGCTTCAGATTTGGGATTCAAGTCGTCGGAAGCTTTGTTTGAAACGGTGGGCAAGGATGAATTTTCCTTGCGCAATATCGAGGTGTTCTTGCGGCCGCCAGAACCCGTGATGCAGCCCGATGATTTTGTGCTGCTCAAAAAATCACGCCTAGTGCCGCCCAAGTCGCAATCGGGTGTGTTGGTGGTGGGCGTGGATTCATTGCTGACGCAATTGTCCAAGTGCTGCAGACCTGCACCGCCCGATGCCATCAGCGGCTTTGTGACCCGAGGCAAAGGGGTCAGCATTCACCGCGATGACTGCCGCAACTTTCAGTCTTTGTTGGCCAAACACAGCGAGCGGGTCATTGAAGTTCGATGGGGTGTTCAAAAACCAGGTCAGACGCTTTTGTATCCCGTAGAGGTTTCTGTAGAAGCTACCGACAGACAGGGCTTGCTTCGTGATATTTCAGAGGTCTTTGCCAAGGAAAAAATGAACGTCGTTGGCGTGCAGACCCAGTCGGTCAAGGGGACGGCTTGGATGACTTTTACGGTTGAAGTGGCCGATGCGTCGCTATTAAAGCGGGTGATGCAAAGTGTGAAGTCGGTGGCTGGGGTGGGGCAGGTAAGGCGAAATTAGGGCTGGGACTTTGAATTTGCCGCCTCAGTGCGCAAAAAGTGCCTATTTTTTGGTGCTACAATGCGGGCTGAATTTGTAGGCGCGTAGCTCAGCTGGTTAGAGCACCACCTTGACATGGTGGGGGTCGTTGGTTCGAGTCCAATCGCGCCTACCAATATTCTCAAAACATCAAGCACCCAGTGTAAACACGCGGTGCTTTTTTTGTGTCTGTTGATAAAGTTGCCTTCTTTGCATTGTTGGATCAAATCGCAGGGCATCTGATGAAATTTCTGAAGTTCAAGAATTTTTGCGCAAGCTTTGCCATGTTGCTGCTTGCAATCCAATCGGCGTCTGCCCAAACTGCGCCATGCCTCAAAGCGCAAAATACATGCTCGGAGTGGGTGGACTTGGATGCCAATGGCAGTCGCGGGTTGATTTATCGAACTCACGCGTTGACAGCCGGCAATGAAAAAATTGAGAAAGTGGTCGTGGTCGTTCACGGTCAGGGTCGAAATGCGGATGGTTACTTTCGACACATGTTGGCCGCTGGTTTCTTGGCCGATGCATTGCAAAACACCTTGATCATTTCGCCTCGCTTTGCTTCAAACAATGGCAAATCTTGTTTGGACAAGTTGGAGGACAAAGAGGTGGGATGGGTTTGTTCAGGTCCTGAAAGTTGGCGCAGTGGAGGCACACGTGCCAAGGTCTCTGGGGGTGATTTGAACTCCTTCGATTTCATGGATGCTATTTTGCTGAAGCTGTCAAATGACAAGGTCTTCCCGAACCTTAAAACAATCGTCATTGCGGGGCATTCTGCTGGTGGGCAATATGTCAGCCGTTATCAATTTGCAAATCAGATGCACGACAAGTTAGCAGTGGAACGCGGCATTCAAGTTTCATATGTCATTGGGAATCCATCGTCTTACACCTATCCAGAGGCTTCAAGACCTACTAAAACTGCTTGGCCTTCTGATGTTGCTGCCGATGCCCCAGGCTACATGCCTGTTCTACCTAAGACGTCAGAGTCTGCATTTGTGGCTTTCAAAGACAGGAACGCTTGTACAGCATATAACCATTGGCCATACGGGTTAGAAAATAAAACTGGCTATGCCAAAGACATTCCTGATGCAAAATTAAAATACCAATTGAGCACTCGGCCGGCTACCTATCTTTTAGGCGAACTGGACATACTGCCTTTGTATGGCTTTGACGATTCATGCGCAGCCATGGCTCAGGGCCCGACTCGTTTGGCGCGGGGTTTGGCTTATGCCAAGTTTGTCAACGATACTTTTAAAGCGAAGCACAGTGCGATCATGGTCAATGCATGCGGTCACGATGCGCGCTGCATGTTCACCTCTGAAACGGCTTTGCCTATTTTGTTTAGATAGTCTGAGTCAACGTCTATGCAAATCGCTGGTCTTGACAGATTGCGTAGCTGCCAATGTGATGTGCATGTCGCGCGAGTGGCTTCAGAATTGACGTGCTTAAACGCCACTCAATGTAAACGCTTCATGCACGGCAGATTGCACGCTGCCGCCCAAAACTGCGCCACCGCCAGCCACATAGATCCAATCGCCTATGGCAACTGCCCCCACAGCATGGCGGGGGGTTGGCATGGCGGCATGTGATTGCCATGTGTTGCTGACTGGATCGTAACTTTCCATTTGACCGAAAACGGTTTGTTGGCCTGGACGGTTTATGATGCCGCCTTCACCGCCCATTGCAAAAAAACGATCGCGGTAAATCACCAGGCCATGACCTGAACGTGCTGTTGGCAGTGGTGCTAGAACTTCCCAAGTGTCTTTATCGGGAGAGTACACATGGTGCAAATCAGTGTTGTACTCGAAGGTATTGAAGCGTCCACCAATGATGTGTATGCGTCCTTGATATGCCACGCATCCCACATGATCACGTGCGCCGGGCAATGCTTTTTTGCGGTGCCATTGGTCGGTTTGAGGGTCATACACTTCATGCCAACCGACACTGGCACGCTCTTCAGTGGGAGATGAAGCGCCGCCAATCAAGTGCAGTTTGCCATTCAAGGCCACTGCGGCTGCAGCCCCTCTTGGTCTGGGCATGGGTGCAATTGACCGCCACTTGTCCTGAGATACTTCATAGACGTAAGCGTGGTTGTCTGGATTTCTATTTTGCTCAGTGAAGCCGCCAAATGCATAGATGCGACCTTCCAGAGCAGCAACCGCTACGTGATTGGCGCCCCTTGGAAGCGGGGCGGCCACATGCCATTGATTGGCTTGAGGCTCGTAGACATGGTGATAGCCCCTGTCCACACGTCCCTCACCATAGCCGCCAATCACGTGCAGTCTGCCTGCCCATTCCGTGGCCCAAGCCATTTCACTGCGAGGAATAGGCAAAGATGCACGGGTGAGCCATCGTCCTGAGGGTCCTTTAGGCGCAGGGCTGTTGACAGAGCGTTGTGATTCTTGGTCGGCTGTGAGGTGATGCGGCACGCCCCCTTGAAGTTTGGCGTAGGGCTCGGAAGAGGGATCTGCTTTAGGCAAGGCAGGATGGTGAGCGCCATGGTGACTGGCTGTTTGTGCCAACACTGTTTGGGC
The DNA here is from genome assembly GCA_947451995.1 of Comamonadaceae bacterium. Taxonomy (GTDB): domain Bacteria; phylum Pseudomonadota; class Gammaproteobacteria; order Burkholderiales; family Burkholderiaceae_C; genus Limnohabitans_A. Next base: position 6,343 of record CANGCI010000084.1, read on the forward strand.
CATGAGCAAGGAGGATGCACCGAGCACCCATTTTCTTCTGTCAATCGTCATGCTTTGAATCTCCTTGCAAATTGATGTTCATGCACACACTCCCTTGAATGTCTGACGTTCGAATCCGACAGCAAGTTGTGAAGATGATAGGGCAGTCAGTCAGTTTTTCAAGAGGGTGCGCATCGACCAGAGGCCAAGCAGGGGGCCAATACTGAGCCAAGGTAGCAATGCGGAAAGTGACATCGATGCCGAAAGAGAGGTGAACAGCTCAATGCTCACAATGGAAATGCCAAAGCCAATGCAATTGGTCAACGTCAACACACTGCCCACCGCTTGAGGCGGCGCATTGCTGGCCGTTAGAGTTGAAAATTGCGGCGAGTCGCCTGCTGCAGTGATGCCCCACACCAGCAGCCAAGCCATCATCCATTCCAATGGCGCTGACATCAACCAGGGTGCCAACAAACAGCAAAGACCACTGATGCTCAATTGAACCGTGGCCACCCAAGCGCTACCCCAACGTTGCGCTAATAAACCGCCCAAAATGCACCCCAATGAACCCACGCCAATGACAGAGAAAGCGGCGATAGATAGCTGGGCACCTTCAAACCGAGTGGCCAAAATAAGCGGCACCAAAACCCACAGGGTATAGAGCTCCCACATGTGGCCAAAGTAACCCAGCACCGACGATCTGACGCGCCGATCTGTCCAGATGGTGGCCAGGGCCTGCCATTGCAATTGTTTGGCATGTGCTGGTTTTTGCATCGGCTCGGGCACAAGCGCGTAAAGCATGACGCCGCCCATGGCGGCCAGACCCGCCACACTGAGCATGACCGTTGACCAAGGCAATTCACTGGACACAGCGCGAATGCCATGCGCACTGGCCGAACCCAATACCAATGCGCCGACCAGCCAGCCCAATGCCACGCCTAAGCCTTTGGGAAACCACTGCGCGGCGATCTTCATGCCGACGGGGTAAATGCCGGCCAGAAAAAACCCAGTGCAGACTCGCCAAAACAGCAGTGCAGAAAACGATTCAATTTGAAAGAGGGCGGCCAAGGTGCAAAGGGCACCTGCCAGTGAGCAGAACAAAAAGACCCGCCTAGACGAATAGCGGTCTGCAATGGTCAAGATGGCAAAAACCAAGGTGCCCGCAATGAACCCCAGTTGCAATGAGGAGGTAAGCCTGCCTACATCAGAGGCGGCCCAGCCCATTTGTCGCTGCAGGTCGGGCATGACGGCATTGATGGCAAACCAAAGCGAGGTACCCGCAAACTGGGCCAGCACAATGACGGGCAGCACATGGCGGGGCGTATGAGTCATTGTGTGGGGGCTTGTGAAAGAAATTGAACGGTGCGCTTAAGTTGACACACGAGCGCTTTGTTTTATGGTTAGATGAGTGACGTTTGCTGATTCTATTTGAGGTTCTACCTTCACGCCTATGTCCAAACACATCAAGCTCAATGCCTTCGACATGAACTGTGTCGGCCACATTCAACAGGGTCTGTGGACGCATCCGCGCGATCAGTCCACGCGGTACCTTGATTTGAATTATTGGACCGACTACGCCAAGCGTTTGGAAGCGGGCTTGTTTGACGGCATCTTCTTTGCCGATGTGGTGGGTGTGTACGACGTGCTGGGCTCTAGCCCCGATGCTGCCGTCAAAGGTGCTGTGCAGGTGCCCGTGAACGATCCCATGTTGCTCATTCCGGCCATGGCCAGTGTGACGGAGCATTTGGGTTTTGGTGTCACGGCCAACCTCACGTACGAATCGCCGTATTTGTTTTCTCGCCGCATGAGCACCTTGGACCATTTGACCAAGGGCCGCATTGGCTGGAACATCGTCACAGGTTATCTCGACAGTGCGGCACGCGCAGCAGGACTTTCTGGGCAAACGGCCCACGACGATCGTTACGATTTGGCCGACGAGTACATGGCTTTGGTGTACCAGTTGTGGGAAGGCAGTTGGGAGGAGGGTGCTGTGTTGGCCGATCGACAAAGTGGTGTGTATGCCGATGCATCCAAAGTCCATTTGGTGAAGCACAAGGGTCCGCAGTACCAAGTGCAGGCCATGCATTTGGCCGAACCCTCGCCACAGCGCACACCTTTGTTGTACCAAGCAGGCTCTTCTGCGCGGGGATCTCGTTTTGCGGCCACGCATGCCGAGTGCGTGTTCTTAAATGGTCAAAGCATGCCGGGCGTTAAAACCATTGTGGAGGGCATTCGAGGTCAAGCGGTGGCACAAGGTCGATTGGCCAGCGACATTCAAGTGTGGATGGGTGCCACCATCATTACCGCAGCCACCGACAGCCAAGCGCAAGAGAAGTTTGAAGAATACAAACGTTATGCCAGCTCTGAAGGTGCTTTGGTGCATGCTGCGGCTTCTATGGGTATCGACTTTTCTAAGTACGACATTGACGAGCCCATCGAGACGGGCAAGAGCCAGGCCATTGTGTCTAATGTCGAAGCCATGACGCGCGCTGCCGGCCCTCAGTGGACGCGCCGCAAGTTGTTGTCGCAAATGATTTTGGGTAGCCGCCAAGCACCCTGGGTAGGCTCGGCCGAGACCATTGCAAATCAGATGATTGAGTGGAGTTTGCAAGCAGACATTGACGGCTTCAATTTGTCCCGCACTGTGGTGCCCGAATGCTTTGATGATTTCATTGCCTTGGTTGTGCCCCGATTGCAAGAACTGGGCGCCTACAAAACCCAGTACACCCCTGGCACCTTCCGCAACAAATTGTTTGGCCGCGACAAACTGCCTGCCACCCACATCGCAGCGAGCTTTCGCCGCTGAAAAAATAATTGGGGTCAGATCAACATTAATTTCTAATCAATGAGGGCAGAGACAGAGGGGGGCTGAACGATTTCTGGTACCCCAGTATGAGGAAGTCCCCCTCTGTCTCTGCCCTCACTGATAGACAAAATTAATGTTGATCTGACCCCAATTATTTCTCTGCACATACGACACATGAAGAAAACAGATTTATCGCCATTTCAAATTTGGAGCATCCTAGGTGGTGCGGCCATCATGCTGAGTTTGGCCATGGGCATGCGACAAAGTTTTGGTTTGCTACAGCCGCACATGATTCGAGACATTGGCATCACAGCCGCCGATTTTTCTTTGGCAGTGGCCTTGCAAAACATTGTGTGGGGCGCAACGCAGCCCTTTGTAGGCATATGGGCCGATAAATATGGCACACGACCTGTCGCTCTTTTGGGTGTGCTGATTTACATCATCGGCTTGGTGTTTTTACGATTTGCAGACGCCACTTGGATGGTCACCATGGGCGTTGGATTTTGTGTGGGCATTGCGCTGTCTTGCACGGCCTCTAACATCGCCATGAACAT
>CANGCI010000085.1 GCA_947451995.1 Comamonadaceae bacterium
ACTGCGGTGTTCACGCCGACAGCCAGCTTGGCCAGTGGCAGCGCTAGCATCACTGTCACAGGCAATTCTTACGCAGACGCTGCGGGTAACTTGGGCACTGCGGGGATTTCGCCAAGCATCATCATCGATACGCTTGCGCCTGCCGTCACCTCTGTGGCCTTGACGGGCGCCACAGGTGATGTGAACCACCGCCTCAATGCGGGCGATACGCTCAGCGCCACACTCACCTTCAATGATTTGGTGACGCTGAACACCGCTGGCGGTTCGCCTACGCTCGCTTTTCTGGTGGGCAGTAGCACTGTGCAGGCCACGTATGTGTCTGGCTCGGGCACCAATGCATGGGTCTTCAGCACCACCATCGTCAATGGTCAAACAGATACCGACGGCGTGGCCATTGCATTGAATGCTTTGAATCTGAATGGCGCTACGCTCAAAGACAGTGCAGGCAACAACAGCGTGATCACGTCAAGCGCTGTCAGCAGCAATTCAAACTACTTGGTCGATACCACAGCGCCTACGGTGGCCGTCACCGCCAGTGCGGCTTCATTGAAAGCAGGCGACACAGCCACCATCACGTTCACGTTTTCTGAAGACCCAGGCACCAGCTTTACCTGGGACGGCAGCGTAGGCGATGTGGTCGCATCTGGCGGCACCTTGGGTGCCATCAGTGGCACTGGCACCACCCGTACAGCGGTCTTCACACCCTCCCCCAGTCTGGCCAGTGGCACGGGCAGCATCAGCGTCACCGCCAACAGTTACCAAGATGCTGCGGGCAACAACGGCAGCACCGGCGTCTCATCAAACCTCAGCCTTGACACCCTTACACCCAGCATTGCAAGTCTTGCCCTCAGCAGTGCCACTGGCGCTGTGGCCAGCCCGCAGAATGCCACCGTCAAACTGCTCAATGCCGCCGACACCCTCAGCGCCACCGTCACCTTCAATGAAGCGGTCACGCTCAACACCACCGCGGGATCGCCCACGCTGGCCTTGGTGATTGGCAGCAGCACGGTGCAAGCCACTTATGTGTCGGGCTCAGGCACAAGCGAATTGGTGTTCAGCACCACCATTGCCAGCGGCCAAACCGACACCGATGGTGTGGCCATTTCCATCAACGCGCTCAGCTTGAACGGCGCCACCTTGAAAGACAGTGCGGGCAACACCAGCGTCATCACGTCAATCGCTGTGGCCAACAACCCGCTGTATTTGGTCGACACCACAGCACCCAGCGTCAGCATCACCTCGGATGTGGCCACCTTGAAATCGGGTGAAACTGCCGCCATCACTTTTACATTCAGCGAAGATCCCGGCAGCAGTTTTGTGTGGGCTTCCAATGCGGGTGACGTGGTGCTCAGTGGCGGCACTTTAAGCAACATCAGCGGTACCGGCTTAACGCGCACAGCCACGTTCACCCCCACCGCCAATGTGGTGTCAGGCACGGCCAACATATCTGTCAATTCAGGTACTTACACAGATGCCGCAGGCAACACAGGCAGCGCTGGCACGACACCTTCAATCACCTATTCAACGTCCACACCCACCGTCAGCCAGGTGGGCCTGAGCAGCGCCACGGGGGCTGTGAGCAACTTGCTCAATGCGGGCGACGTGATTTATGCAAAGGTGGTTTTCAGCGAAGCCATTGTGCTCAATGCCACAGGAGGCTCACCCACTTTGAGTCTGATGATCGGCAGCACCGTCGTTCAGGCGGACTACGCGTCTGGCAGCGGCACCTCCGACTTTGTGTTCAGCTACAGCATCCTGGCAGGGCAAGAGGATGCCAATGGCATCTCGATTCCCTCGGCGGCCATCACCCTCAACGGCAGCACTTTGAAAAGCGTGCCCGGCAACAGCGTGACCTTGGGCAATGTGAGCGTAGCCGACAACATCTTGTACCCGGTCGACACCACATCACCCAGCGTGGTCATCACCTCTTCGGCCTCCAGTTTGAAAACAGGCGAAACCAGCCTCATTTGCTTCACGTTCACGGAAGATCCAGGTACCAGTTTTTCTTTGGCAGATGTCACCGTGACCGGCGGCACCCTCAGCGCACTCACAGGCTTTGGCAATGTGCGCCGCAGCACCTTCACGCCAACCGCTAACTTAGCAAGTGGTTCGGCCAGCATCACGATGGCCGACTTAAGCTACACCGACGTGGCGGGCAATCTGGGCACAGCGGGCACCACGCCCAGCATCAGCATTGACACCTTGGCACCAACGATCAGCAGCGTGGCTTTGAGCGGTTCAACGGGCGGCTTGAACAACACCTTGAACACAGGCGACACCTTGAATGTCACGGCCACCTTCAACGATGTGATCACCGTCAACACCGATGGCGGATCGCCTACTTTGGCCATGCTTGTGGGCGCTAGCACCGTGCAAGCCACCTATGTGTCGGGTTCAGGCACCAACGCCTTGGTATTCAACACCGCCATCATCAGTGGACAAACCGATACCGATGGCGTTGCCCTGCCCGCCAATGCACTCACATTGAACGGTGCCACACTCAAAGATGCCAATGGCAACACCAGCAGCATCACGTCTTCCGCTGTCAGCAGCAACGCCAACTATTTGGTGGACACCACGGCACCCAGCGTGGCCATTACATCCAACAAATCCAGCCTGAATTCAAGCGACACCGCCACCATCACCTTCACTTTTTCTGAAGATCCAGGCAGCAGCTTTGCATGGGATGGCACGACAGGTGATATCGCAATAGTTGGCGGCAGCTTGGGTGCCATCAGCGGCACAGGCCTGACGCGCACAGCGGTGTTCACACCTGCTGCCAACCAAGGCAATGGCACGGCCAGCATCACCGTGGCTGGCAACAGCTACCAAGATGCGGCAGGCAACAATGGCGCAGCAGGCACCACACCCATGCTCAATTTGGACACCCTGGCACCCACCCTCTCAAGCTTGGCTTTAAGCAGTTCCACAGGCGGCGTGGCCAGTGCGTCAGACGCCACCGTCAACAATTTGAACGCTGGCGATACGCTCAGTGCCACCGTCACCTTCAATGATGTGATCACCGTCAATACAACCAGTGGCACGCCTACCTTGGCACTCAATGTGGGCGGCACGGCGGTACAAGCCACTTACGTGTCGGGCTCTGGCAGCAATGCCTTGGTCTTTACGGCGACTGTGGCCAGTGGACACAATGACAGCAATGGCGTAGCCCTTGACGCAGATGCACTCAGCCTCAATGGTGGCACTTTGAAGGATGCCTCTGGTAACAACAGCAGCATCACCTCCTTGGCTGTGGCCGACAACGGCAAGTATTTGGTGGACACCACCCGTCCAACGGCCACCGTCACCAGCAGCACCAGCGCCTTGATTTCTGGCCAAACCGCCACCATCACATTCACCTTCAGTGAAGACCCCGGCACTAGCTTTGTTTGGAACGGCACCAGCGGTGACTTGGTCGTCACTGGCGGCACCTTGAGTGCGCTCAGCACCACGGGCAATCCGCTGACGCGCACCGCGCTCCTCACGCCCACGTCTGGTGTGAGTGCAGGCACCGCGAATGTGGCCATTTCACTCAACAGCTACACCGACGCTGCTGGCAACATGGGTCAAGAAGCATCGGCAGGCGTCACAGACAAATCGGCTGACATCAGCGTCAACACAAGCACCACCACCGTTGCAAGCGTGGCCTTGCTCAGTGCCACGGGTATTCAAAACAGCTTACTCAACCAAGGCGACGTGGTGTCGGTGGCGGTCAATTTCACGGAAGCTGTTTTCTTGAATGCCAATGCTGGTACGCCCAGCGTTGACCTCACCATTGGCAACACCGTGGTCAGCGCGCAATATGTGTCGGGCGCTGGCACCGCGCAACTGGTTTTCAACTACACCATTCTGAACGGTCAAACCGATGTCAATGGCATTGCCATCAATGCCAACAGCCTCAGCTTAAACGGCAAAGCACTCACTGATACAGCAGGCAACACGCCCACGCTCACCTTTGCAGCCGCGGCCGACAACGCCAACTATTTGGTCGACACCACTGCGCCAACCGTGGTCAGCATCAGCAGCAGTCGCAGCACCTTCTTGAGTGGCGAAACAGCGCTCATCACTTTCACATTCAGCGAAGACCCTGGCAGCACTTTCACTTGGAACGGCAGCGCGGGCGATGTGACACTGGTCAACGGCACTTTGTCGGCCATCAACGGTACAGGCCTCACCCGCACCGCCACGTTTTTGCCCACGCAAGGTTTGACGGGTGGCAGTGCCAGCATCACTGTCAACAACGATCTGTTCACCGATAGCGCAGGAAACTTAGGCGTGGGCAACACGCTAGGCAGTTTGGTGGTCAACACCTCCCCAGCCACCTTGATGGATGTGCAAATTACCAGCGCTGTGGGTGTGCAAAACAATGCCCTCAATGCAGGCGATGTGGTGACAGTCACAGCCCACTTTTCTGAAGCGCAAACACTCAACACCGCGTCGGGCTCGCCCATTGTGGCTTTGCAAATTGGCGGCAGTACGGTCAATGCCACTTACGCCTCAGGCGCAGGTACTGCCGACTTGTTGTTCACCTACACCATCCTTGCAGGACAAACCGATGCCGATGGCATTGCTTTGGGTGCCAACTCTTTGTCATTGAATGGCAGTACTTTAAAAGACCCACGCGCCAATACCACCACACTCAGCGCGCCAGCAACAGCGGACAACAGTAACTTCACCGTTGACACCACGGCGCCATTTTTAAGTATCACTTCCAATGTGGGTCAAGTGAAGGTTGGCGAAACAGCCAACATCACCTTCACCTTCAGCGAAGATCCGGGCAACACGTTTGTGTGGAATGGCACCACGGGCGATGTGACCCTTAGCAACGGTACTTTAAGCGCCATCTCTGGCACAGGCGTTACGCGCAATGCAGTATTCACACCGACCGCTGGCGTCAACTCAGGTACCGCGAGTATTTCTGTCAGCGCAGGTGCTTACCAAGATGCTGCTGGCAACAACGGTAGCGCAGGCGGCACACCCAGCCTCACACTGGACACCCTGGCACCCACCATTTCGGCCATTGCACTCAGCGGTTCAACCGGTATTCTCAATACCTATTTGAATGAAGGCGACACCGCCAACGTCAGTGTGACTTTCAACGAAGTGGTCAATTTGAATTTGACCGGTGGTTCGCCCACATTAGCTTTGTTGGTGGGCAGTAGCACAGTGCAGGCCACTTATGTGTCAGGCGCAGGCAGCAACACCTTGGTGTTCACCACCACCATTGCTGCAGGTCAAAATGATGCCGATGGCATTGCCATTGCACTGAATGCTTTGAGCTTGAATGGCGCCGTTCTGACGGATGCCGCTGGCAACACATCGACCATCACCTCTGCTGCCGTGAGCAGCAACAACGCTTACATGGTTGACACACTTGCACCTTCAGTGTCAGTGGCATTCAATGTCGCTTCCCTCAAAGCCGGAGAAACAGCCATCCTGACTGTTACGGCCAACGACAAAACAGGCACCAGTTTTTCATGGAATGGCACCGCCGGCGATTTAACAGTCACCGGCGGTACGCTGGGCGCACTTAGCCCGTTTGTGTTGAGTGGTGCCAACTATGTCAGCACCGCCACCTTCACACCCACAGCGGGAAGCACAGTAGCCGGCGTCGTGTCCACGGCCTCCGCTGTCTACACTGACTTGGCAGGCAACCCTGGACAAGTAGGGTCCAGTGCCAGCGTGTCCATCGACACAAGCGTGCCCACCCTCACCAGCATGAACATCACTGGCGCCAGCGGCATTCTGAGCAACACCTTGAACGCTGGCGATGTGGTGCAAATCACGGCCACGTTCAGCGAAGCCGTCGTTGTCAATACCAGCGGCGGCACGCCCAAAATGGTGTTGAATGTGGGCGGCGTGAACAACTCAGCCTCTTATGTATCGGGTTCCGGCACCACCGACTTGCTGTTCAACTACACCATCTTGGCAGGCGACACCGACACCAATGGCCTGAGCTATGCCGCCAATGCCATGCTGCTCAATGGCGGCACCATCAAGGACAGCGCTGGCAACAGCGCCGTCATCACTTCAATTGCGCGTTCAGACAACGCTGCCTATAAAGTCGACACCACTGCACCGACAGTGACCCTTACCAGCAGCACGAACAAGTTGTTGGTGGGCCAAACGGCCAACATCACCTTCACGTTTTCTGAAGATCCGGGCAGTACCTTTACATGGGATGGTAGCGCGGGGGACATCACTCTGAGCAATGGCACCTTGAGTGCCATCAGTGGCACGGGACTGACTCGCACCGCGGTCTTTACGCCTACCGCCAACTTGAATACAGGCAATGCCAGCATTGTGGTGAATGCGGGCAGCTACACCGATGCAGCAGGCAATGTAGGTGCGCAAGGCAACACACCCAGTATTGCCATTGACACCTTGGGGATGAGCGTTTCAAGTGTCTCGTTCCAAAGCGACATGCTCGGCAGCAACAATGCAGGCACAAAAATTGGTGCCTATGTCACGTTCCTTGAGGCGCCTGTTGTTGTGACTATGGGTGGATTACCCACCATTGATCTGTTGATCGGCAGCACCGTCGTCAAAGCAACCTACGACCCAACCTGGCAACAAAATAGCATGATGATGCTGTTCAGGTACACCGTCTTGGCCGGTCAAACCGATACCAACGGCTATGGCATTGTGGCCAACTCGCTGACCCTGAACGGTGGCACCATCAAAGATGCATCAGGCAACAATGCTTCACTTTCTCATTTAGAAAGGCTGAATGGCGGCAACATCGTGGACACCACAGCGCCCACACTGATCATTACCAGCAACAAGTCAACTTTGAAAATTGGCGAAACAGCCACCCTGACCTTCACAGCCAGTGAATGGATTTATGGATTTTCAAATCTGCCAACAGCCAGCAACTTCAACCTCACAGGGGGCACGCTCAGCAATTGGGTAGAAGTGTCTTCGTTGCTGGTTAAAACCGCCACATTCACGCCTCAAGCTCTTCAACAGATGGTGCCAGCAAAGATTGAACTGAAGGCAGGCGTCATTCAAGATTACGCCTACAACCCCAGCCTGTTCATCAGCCCATCGCCAGTGATCATGATTGACACCCAGGCACCCACGGTCAGCATCAGCATGAGCAACAGCGTGTTGTCCACTGCACGCACCAGCTTGTTGACGTTCACGTTTTCAGAAGACCCTGGCACCTCATTCAATTGGGACGGAACCACAGGCGATTTGTCTTTTACAGGCGGCACCATCAGTGCCATCAGTGGCACAGGCCTCACGCGCACCGCCACCTTCACCCCAACCAACAACATCACACTGTGGAATTCACAATTGGCGGTGTTGGCCAACAGTTACACCGATTCATTTGGCAACCCGGGCGCTGCGGCAACGACCACGTTCAGCATTGACACCACGCTTCCCAAAGCGACCAGTTTCACGCCATCAAGTACGGGTGTTGTGAACAGTTTTTTAAATACAGGCGATGTCTTGGTTTTGAACGTCTCCTTCGATCGATCCTATATGGTGCTGGATACCAGCGCTGGCACACCCACTTTAGCGTTGACCATTGGCAGCACGGTGGTGCAGGCGACGTTAGTGAACTACGCCAACATGGTCCTCACCTTCAACTACACCATCTTGGCTGGCCAAACAGACACCGACGGTATCAGCTGGAACGCCAATGGCATCAACTTCAACGGTGCTGTGTACCAAGATGCTTATGGCAATGTGGCCACCAATGTTTACGCGGCCACGGCCAACAATGCCAGTTACAAAGTGGACACCACGGTCCCCACGCTCGCCATCACGTCCAGTCGCAGCGTTTTGTTGGCAGGCCAAACGGCCACCATCACCTTCACCTTCAGTGAAGACCCCGGTAGCACCTTTGCATGGGATGGCACCACCGGTGATGTGAGTGTTTCAGGCGGCACCTTGGGCGCCATCAGCGGAACAGGCCTTACACGCACAGCCACGTTCACACCCACCGCCAACACAGCCAGTGGCAATGCCAGCATCACTGTGGCAGCCAACAGTTACCAAGACACGGCAGGCAACAATGGCACGGCGGGTACAACACCGGCCATCAGCATTGACTTGGTGGCGCCTTCTGTGGCCATCACATCCAATGTCTCTGCCGTCAAAGCGGGCGGCACCGCCAACATCACCTTCACCTTCAGTGAAGACCCCGGCAGCAGTTTTGCATGGAATGGCTCAACGGGCGATGTGGCCGTGACTGGCGGCACCTTGGGTGCCATCAGTGGCACAGGGCTGACACGCACCGCGGTGTTTACCCCCACTGCCAATTTGGCGAGCGGCAACGCCAGCATCACCGTCACGGCTCTCAGTTATCAAGACACGGCAGGCAATTTGGGCACAGCCGGGACCACGCCCAGCCTCAGCATTGACACGGTGGCACCCACCGTCGCAGGTCGGGCCAATTCAGGCGGCCTCATTGCCGGACAAACCACTCGGGTTTATTTCACTTTCAGTGAGGACCCAGGGACCAGCTTCACTTGGGATGGCAGCGTTGGTGATTTGACGGTCACTGGCGCAGGCAACTTGGTCATCAGCAGCGTGCCGGGTCAACAAGTGGGCGTAGAAAGGGGCTTTGATTTCACCCCCCCCGCCAACACCAATTCAGGCACCACCACGATCAGTGTGAAGAATGCCAGCTATCAAGATGCCGCGGGTAATTTGGGCTCTGCCAGCGGCACCGTCACCATCCATTACGACACAGCCGTGCCCACGGTGGCCATCACGTCCAACTTATCAACGGTCGGTATGGGCCAAACGGCCAACATCACGTTCACGTTCAGCGAAGATCCTGGCAGCACCTTTGCTTGGGATGGCACAACAGGCGGGGTGGTCGTGACGCAAGGCACGCTGAGCGCTATTTCTGGCACAGGCCTGACGCGCACGGCGGTGTTCACGCCCTTTGCCGATACACCCTTGGTTGCCGCCAGCATCAGTGTCGCCGCAGGCAACTACACCGACACGGCAGGCAATGCCGGCCTTGCAGGCACGTCCCCTACCCTCAATGTCAACACTTTCAAAAACGCCATCTACTTGGACGACATTGCCAACAACATTGGGGGTTACGCCATTGAAGCCCCGAACACCGGTTCGTACTTTGGCTTTGCGGTCAGTTTGGCAGGCGACTTCAACGGTGATGGGTATGGCGATGTGGTGATGGGCGCACCGCTCAACACCTTCACCGACACGGCCTTGCGCACTCAAGGCGGTGGCGCCGTGTTGTACGAAGGCGGCCTGAACACCAGCCTGGTGCCCAAAGGTTACAGCGGCACAGGTCAGGTCAATGGCCACTACTACACCTACAGCGTCAACAAAGGTTGGTTGGGCTTCTCAGTGGCAGGTGTAGGCGACATGAACAACGACGGTCTGGCCGATCTGTTGATTGGCATGCCGCAAGATGCTGCCAGCACAAACCCGGGCGGCGCTTTCTTGGTCTACGGAAAAGCGAATTCAACGACGGGCAGTTTGGCGGAATACCAAAAGGACATTTCCGCATTGGGCGCCACGCCTGACGCACTCAGCATTACCAGCACCTTTGACACGGCTGGCTTTTCTG
>CANGCI010000086.1 GCA_947451995.1 Comamonadaceae bacterium
CGACCGGATCAAGACCAAATTAAAAGGGCTGAGTCCTGTGCAATACAGAACTCAGCCCTCTATGGCCTAATCAGCTTCTTAAACCGTCCAACTTAATGGGGTCAGTTCAGAACTCAGCGCCTTTTTTCATTCGCCCAAATAGGCGGCTCGAACCTTTGGATCGTTCAGCAAGTCTTGACCAGGGCCGGTCATGGAGATCAAACCCGACTCCATCACATAGCCACGGTTAGCAATGGCCAAGGCACGGCTGGCATTTTGCTCAACCAACAAGACCGTGACGCCTTGCGCAAAGACATCGCGCACCACTTCAAAAATTTTGTCAACCATGATGGGCGACAAACCCATGGAGGGCTCGTCAAGCAACAAGACTTTGGGACGGCTCATGAGGGCACGGCCCATGGCCAACATTTGCTGCTCACCGCCTGACATGGTGCCGGCCAATTGGTCTTTGCGTTCTCGCAAGCGCGGGAAAGTGTGAAAGACTTTTTCGATGTCGTCTTGAATGGCGGCGGTGTCGGTGCGAATGTAGGCACCCATCAGCAAATTCTCGATGATGGTCATGCGCGTGAAAACGCCTCGGCCTTCTGGCACCATGGCCAAGCCTTGCTTGACCAAGTCCCAGGGGCCTTGGCCCACGATGCTCTTGCCCAAGTACTCGATGTCGCCACCGTGGATGGGCAAGGTGCCTGTGATGGCTTTCATGGTGGTGGTCTTGCCCGCGCCGTTAGAGCCAATGAGGGACACCAACTCGCCTTCGTGCACTTCAAAGTCCACGCCCTTGACAGCCTGAATGCCGCCGTAGGCCACTTGCAGGCCTTTGACTTTCAATAAGGTGGCTGTCATTTCAATGTCCTCCGGTGCCCAAATAGGCTTCGATCACTTTTTCATTTTTCTGCACGTCGGCAGGTGTGCCTTCGGCAATTTTTTTGCCGTAGTCGAGCACTGTGACGCGGTCGCACAAACCCATCACCAACTTCACATCGTGCTCAATCAGCAAGATGGTGCGGTTGTCTTTGCGAATTCGGTCGATCAGTTCGCGCAATTGAACTTTTTCGGTGGCGTTCATGCCGGCTGCAGGTTCGTCCAGCGCAATGAGCTGGGGGTCTGTGGCCAAGGCACGTGCAATTTCCAAACGGCGCTGATCGCCATAGGACAAAGTGCGCGCGCGGTAGTCGGCATATTTGCCAATGCCCACGTAGTCGAGCAACTCTTGTGCACGCTGTGCAATTTCAGCTTCTTCTTGTTTGAATTTGGGCGTTCTGAAAATAGCACCTAGCAAGCCTGAAGAGGTTCGCACGTGGCGGCCCACCATCACGTTTTCCAAGGCTGTCATTTCGGCAAACAAGCGGATGTTTTGGAAGGTGCGCGCAATACCGGCCTGCGCCACTTCATGCACAGCGGTGGGCTGATAAGGCTTACCGGCCAATTCAAACGTGCCGCTGTCGGGCGTGTAGAGGCCTGTGATGACGTTGAAGAACGTGGTTTTGCCGGCGCCGTTAGGGCCAATCAAGCCATACACCTGACCGCGTTCAATGGTCATGTCGACATCGGACAAAGCTTGCAAGCCACCAAAGCGTTTGGAGATGCCTGCAACTTTTAAAACAGTTTTGCTCATTTGATTTTCTGCGTTCATGTCAGGCTCCCTCTTTGGCTTGGAGCGCTTTGCCGTGTTCGTGGGAAGGCCACAAACCGCGGGGACGCATCAACATGATGATGATCATGGCCAAGGCAATCAGCAGCTGACGCAAAATGGCAGCGTCAATGCGGCCATCGGTCATGGACTGCAAAGGACCTGCCACGTAGCGCAAGATTTCGGGCAAGGCCGACAAGAGCACAGCACCCAAGACCACGCCGGGCAAGTGACCCAAGCCACCCAGCACCACCATGGCCACAATCATGACCGACTCCATCAAGCTGAAAGACTCGGGAGAGATGAAGCCTTGAAAGCCCGCAAACATGGCACCAGAAATTCCGCCGAATGTGGCACCCATGCCAAAGGCCATGAGTTTCAAGTTGCGTGTATTCAAGCCCATGGCTTTGGCCGCAATTTCGTCTTCGCGAATGGCCATCCATGCGCGACCAATCCGCGAAATTTCCAAGCGATAGGAAATCAAAATGGCGACCAGCACCAAGGCCAAGAACAGGTAGTAATACAAGCTGACCGAGGCCACTTCAAAACCCAACACATCCAGCTTCTTGCCCAAGTTGATGCCAAAGAAATGGATGGCATCAATTTGGTTCAAACCCTTGGGGCCGTTGGTGATGTTGACGGGTTGGTCCAAGTTGTTCAAAAACACACGGATGATTTCACCAAAGCCCAAGGTGACAATGGCCAAATAATCACCACGCAACTTCAAGGTGGGTGCACCCAACAGCATGCCAAACAAACCGGCCAGCGCAGCACCTACCGGCACAATCACCCACAAGGGCATGTGCAAGCCACCCGGAAACATGGCTGCAATGGCTGGGAAGGTTTCAAAGAGGTGGGGTGATGCCAACAAGCCGTACATGTAAGCACCCACGGCAAAGAAAGCCACATAGCCAAGGTCTAACAAACCTGCATAGCCCACCACAATGTTCAGACCCACGGCCAACAAGACGTAGAGCAAAGCCATGTCGGCAATGCGCACCCAAGCATTGCCAAACTGCTGCAACACCAAGGGCAAAACCAAGAGCACCACACCCAAGGCCATCGCTTTTGTATTTTTAGAAGCATTCATTTTTTGAACTCCCAATTAAGCGCGATCGGCCACGCGTTCACCCATCAAGCCCGAAGGACGCAGGGTCAACACCACAATCAGCACAATGAACGCAAAAATATCGGCATAGTGACTGCCCAACACCCCACCGGTCAGGTGACCGATGTAGCCCGAGCCAATGGACTCAATGAGGCCCAGCAAGATACCGCCCACCACAGCGCCGGTTAAGTTGCCAATGCCGCCAAAGACCGCAGCTGTAAAGGCCTTGAGGCCAGGTAAGAAGCCCATGCTGTGATGCACAGTGCCGTAGTTGGAGGCAAACATCACGCCTGCAATGGCCGCCAAAACAGCGCCGATGATGAAGGTGGCGGAGATGACCATGTCGGGCTTGACACCCATCAAAGCCGCAACGCGTGGATTCTCGGAGGTGGCGCGCATGGCACGGCCCAACTTGGTGGAATTGACCAACCACATGAGCAAGGCCAATGAAATGGCGGTGACGCCCAAGATCATGATTTGCGTGGTGGAGATCACAGCGCCGCCCACTTGAATGGGGGTGGCAGACAACAAGGTGGGATAGGGTTTGTAGTTGGGCTTCCAGATGATCATCGCCAAGGTTTGCAGCAAGATGCTGACACCGATGGCCGTGATGAGGGGAGCCAACTTGGGGCTGTTGCGCAAAGGACGGTAGGCGATTTTCTCAATCGCAAAGTTGAGCGTTGCGGCCACCACACTGGCAATGATCAAAGAGATCAGCAACATGAGCCAACCCGGCAAACCGGGCATGGACTCTTGCATCAATCCAATCACTGACCAACTGGTGAGCGCAGCCACCATGAGCACTTCACCGTGCGCAAAGTTGATCAAATTGATGATGCCGTAGACCATGGTGTAACCCAAGGCAATCAAAGCGTACATGCTGCCTTGAACCAGTCCATTGATCACTTGTTGAAGAAATACATCCATACCGTCACTCCTGTTATTTGGCGCCGCGTGCGCGATTGATCTCACGCAAGTTGGCCATTTTTTCTGCAATTTTCATTTCTAAACCGCGGTCGACTGGGCGATAAAAACCCGGAGCTGGCATGCCTTCGGGGAGGTAATTTTCGCCTGCCGCAAAGCCGCCTTCTTCATCGTGCGCATATCGATAACCCTTGCCATAGTCCAAGGTTTTCATCAGTTGGGTGGGCGCGTTGCGCAAATGCATGGGCACGGGACGGGTTCCGTCTTTTTTGACCCAGGCTTTGGCCTCGTTGAAGGCTTTGTAAACCGCGTTGGATTTGGCCGCCACGGCCAAATAAATGACGCATTCTGCCAGAGCCAGCTCCCCTTCTGGGCTGCCCAGCCGCTCATAGACTTCTGCGGCGTCCAGGGCCAAGCGCAAAGCCCTGGGATCGGCCAAGCCAATGTCTTCAGCCGCCATGCGAATCAAGCGACGGGCCATGTACCTGGGATCGGCACCGCCATCGAGCATGCGGGTGAACCAATACAAGGCGGCATCGGGATCAGAGCCTCTGACCGATTTGTGCAAGGCGCTGATGGTGTCGTAAAACTGCTCGCCACCTTTGTCGTAGCGGCGCATGCGCTCGCCCAATACTTTCAAGAGCCACGCGTCCGAAATGCTTTCAAGCTTTTCGCGTTGCGCGGCCACCGCCAAGGTTTCAAGGGTGTTGAGCAAACGCCGCGCATCGCCGTCGGCATATGCAATGAGGCGTTGTTCAGCATCGGCTTCAAGCGGTACGATGGCGCCAATCTCTAGGGCCCGCTGAACGATTTGTTTCAGGTCTGCCTCGTTCAGTGCTTGCAGCACATACACCGCCGCACGCGACAACAAAGCCGAGTTGACTTCAAACGATGGGTTTTCGGTGGTGGCACCAATGAAAGTAAACAGGCCACTTTCAACGTGGGGCAAAAAGGCATCTTGTTGACTTTTGTTGAAGCGGTGCACCTCATCGACAAACACGATGGTGCGTTGGGGTTGGAGGCCTTCAAGTGCGGCCTGCGCTTTTTCAACCGCCTCGCGAATGTCTTTCACACCGCCAAGTACCGCACTGATGCTGATGAACTGCGCATCAAACGCATCGGCCATCAAGCGGGCAATGGTGGTTTTGCCGACGCCAGGCGGCCCCCACAAAATGCAGCTGTGAGGCTGACCCGACTCAAAGGCCAAGCGCAGCGCCAATCCTTCACCAATCAGGTGTTGCTGGCCAATGACTTCACCCAAGTTGCGTGGGCGCAGTCGCTCTGCCAAGGGTTGCTGCAAATGAACGCTGACGCTCATGGCCTAATCACCTGTGCACCCGCAGGCGTTTTAAATTGAAAACTGTCGTTGGGCAACTTGACGTTGACCTCGAAGTTTTGAAAATTCAAGCGCGAGGTTTGCCCCAAGCCATCGACAATTTCCAGCACCGATAAGACAGGCGGGGTTGTTGTGCTGCCAGCTGGCTTCAAGCCCACTCGGATGGCTTGCAGCGCACCGTCAGATTGTTTGGGTGTGGCCTTGACCCACTGCAAACCTTCTGCCTCGGGCTCGGCTTTCAAATTGAATTCGGCTTGAAGCGATTTCAAATCACCCGAGGACGCAATGAACGCAGCGGGCGTTTGACCCAGCAATTGGCTTTGTTTGCGAACCGTGACTTGGTTCAAATCGGCGTCGTACAACCACAGCGACTGACCATCAGAGACCATGGTTTGCACAAAGGGTTTTTGATAGGCGAAGCGAAATTGTTGAGGCTTTTGAAATTCAAAAGTACCCGATGAGGTTTTACGCCGCGGCGCTTGGTCGGCCTTGGCCGGTGAAGTCACCACTTGGGTGAACTGCGCTCGGCCGCTGTTTGTTTGCTTCAAAAATTGACTCAAAGCGTCCAGTGAATCGGCAGACGACTGCGCCGATGCAAACGTTGCCATCTGCAAGGCCAACAAGCCAAATCCGATGCATCGTCGTAAGGCAATCATGAGCTGATTTAAAGTGATGAAAAAACTTATTCAGTGCGCGCAGGCACCAAAATTTCACGCTGACCACTGCTGCTCATGGAACTGACCAGGCCGGCCTTCTCCATCTCTTCCACCAAACGAGCTGCGCGGTTGTAACCAATCTTGAGGTGGCGCTGCACCAAGGAAATACTGGCCTTGCGGTTCTTGAGCACCACTTCAACGGCTTGGTCGTACATGGGGTCTTTTTCGGCATCGCCGCTGTCGCCATAACCGGTGTCTTCACCATCGGTGGTGCCACCTTCTAAGACGCCCTCGATGTAATCGGGTTCGCCTTGTGTCTTGAGGTAACTGACCACGCGGTGCACTTCCTCATCGCTCACAAAGGCGCCATGAACACGAATAGGGAAACCTGTTCCCGAGGGCATGTACAACATGTCACCCATGCCCAGCAACGCTTCTGCACCCATCTGGTCCAGAATGGTTCGGCTGTCAATTTTGCTGGAGACTTGGAACGCAATGCGCGTGGGAATGTTGGCTTTGATCAAACCCGTGATGACGTCCACGCTAGGACGTTGTGTAGCCAAGATCAAGTGAATGCCTGCGGCGCGGGCCTTTTGGGCCAAGCGCGCAATGAGCTCTTCAATCTTCTTGCCCACCACCATCATCAAGTCGGCCAATTCATCGATCACCACCACAATGTGCGGCAAACGCTTGAGCGGCTCGGGATCGTCGGGGGTGAGACTGAAAGGATTCAAGATGAATTCTTCGCGTTCGGTGGCTTCGTCAATCTTGGCGTTGTAACCGGCCAAATTGCGAACGCCCATTTTGCTCATCAACTTGTAGCGGCGCTCCATTTCGCCGACGCACCAATTGAGTCCATGCGCTGCTTGTCGCATGTCGGTCACCACAGGGGCCAACAAGTGGGGAATGCCTTCGTAAACCGACATCTCCAACATCTTGGGGTCGATCATGAGCAAACGCACATCACGCGCTTCTGCTTTGTACAGCAGCGACAAAATCATGGCGTTGATACCCACCGACTTACCAGAGCCTGTGGTACCGGCTACCAACACGTGCGGCATTTTGGCCAAGTCGGCCACCACGGGATTGCCCACGATGTCTTTGCCAAGGCCCATGGTGAGCAAGGACTTGGCTTCGTTGTAAACCTGCGAGCCCAAAATTTCGCTGAGCTTGATGGACTGACGTTTGGCATTGGGCAATTCCAAGGCCATGTAGTTTTTGCCAGGAATGGTTTCGACCACGCGAATGGAAATGAGGCTGAGCGAACGGGCCAAGTCTTTGGCCAAGTTAACCACTTGAGAACCCTTCACGCCTGTAGCCGGTTCGATTTCGTAACGTGTAATCACAGGGCCAGGCATGGCCGCCACCACGCGCACCTCAACGCCAAAATCTTTGAGGCGTTTTTCAATCATGCGGCTGGTCATCTCCAGCGTCTCTGGCGCCACGCCCTCTTGGCGCTGCGTCAGGCTGTCGAGCAAATCAACCTGTGGCAATTTGCTGTCGGGCAATTCGTTGAACAAAGGCTTCTGACGCTCTTTGACCACGCGTTCGCTGCGCGGCACATCGACCACTGGCGCTTCAATGATCATGGGTGCGACGGGCTCTGCAAATACGGGCGCAGCAACACCTGCCGCTGCAAACAAAGGCTTCTCTTCAAACTCGTTTTCAAAGGGATGCAGTTGCGGCTCGACGGGCAATTTGGATTGAAGCTGCTCGCGTTCACGCAAGGCTTGTTGGCCCATGGCCAAGTCTTCTTCCATTTCGCGCTTCACTTGGCGTGACTGCATCAAGCCATCGAGTTTGGCACCTAAGTTTTCGCACACTTGGCCCCAAGAGAAACCGAAGGCCCAGCCCATGCCGAGCGCAACGCAAACCACCTCAATCAAGGAGGAACCATTGAAGCCCAGCCATTTCAAAGAAAAATTTCCGACGGCATAACCGAGTGCACCGCCACTGGTGCCGGGCAAGGCCGCATCCCATCGTGTAAGGCGCGCCCACTCCAAGGCACAGCTGGCGGACATGAGCACGATCAAGCCCACCCAAAAAACCAAGCGAGTTTTCCAGGAGGCTTCTTCTTCAGAAACTTGCGCCAATGCGGGCTCGTTGCCGCGCAACCAATCGGCCCAAGCATTCAGCCACACACGTCCCAACAAAGCCACCAGCCACCAAGCCGAGTAGCCAAAGCAAAAATACATGCCATCGGCCAACCACGCGCCAACCAGCCCCATCCAGTTGACCACTGGGCCCCCTAAGCCAGAACCCGACCAAGAAGGATCTTTGGGACTGAAGCTGAACATGGCCAAGGCCAAGACCAAAAGCAAGGCGGCGCCCATGAACAGGACGATTTCTTGGGTGAAACGCATCAGTCCAGTACCTTCTGACAAGCCTGATGACGAGTCGTTTTCGGAGGTGCCGGCAGCGTTGGTAAGGGTGCGAAGTGAATATGTCATGGTCTAACCCTGAAGCTTACCCGATAGACCCTGTCAAACAGGTGTTTGCCAAGCTTCTTACAATGTCGTTTTAGCGTTTTCCCGAATTCAGCAAGATTCCCATCATGTCCAACACACTCCCCACCCAACACGCCCAAGTTTTGATCCTCGGTTCTGGCCCTGCCGGCTACACCGCTGCCGTGTACGCCGCCCGTGCCAACTTGAAGCCTTTGCTGATCACTGGCATTGCCCAAGGGGGTCAGTTGATGACCACGACCGAGGTGGACAACTGGCCCGCCGACGTGCATGGTGTGCAGGGACCCGACTTGATGCAACGCTTCTTGGAGCACGCAGAGCGCTTCAACACGCAAATCGTTTTTGACCACATCAACAAGGTCGACTTCAGCAAGCGCCCTTTCACATTGACGGGTGACAGCGGTGTTTACACCTGCGATTCCTTGATCATTGCCACTGGTGCTTCCGCCAAATACTTAGGGCTGGACTCTGAAACGGCCTTCATGGGGCGCGGCGTGTCAGGTTGCGCCACCTGCGACGGTTTCTTCTACCGCGAGCAAGTGTGCTGCGTGGTGGGCGGCGGCAACACCGCTGTGGAAGAGGCTTTGTACCTCTCCAACATTGCCAGCAAGGTGTACCTCATTCATCGCCGCGATAAGTTCAAAGCCGAGCCCATCTTGGTCGACAAGCTGATGGACAAAGTGGCGGCAGGAAAAATCGTGTTGCAAACCTTCCAAACCCTGGAAGAGGTTTTGGGCGACGACACCGGCGTGACCGGCGTGCGTTTGAAGTCCAACAAAGACGGTTCTTTGCAAGATTTGGAACTCAAAGGCTGCTTCATCGCCATTGGCCACGCCCCCAACACCGAGATCTTCCAAGGACAACTGACCTTGGACAATGGCTACATCGTCACCCAAAGCGGCCTGAAAGGCTTTGCCACCATGACCAGTGTGCCCGGCGTGTTTGCCGCGGGTGACGTGCAAGATCACGTGTACCGCCAGGCCATTACCAGTGCCGGAACGGGCTGTATGGCCGCCTTGGATGCCCAGCGCTTTTTGGAGCAAGAAGGCGCTTGATTCGCTGAAATTGGGGTGGTTTTGTGCCACCGCAAGCTTTGGCAGCCTGGTTTTGGGCGCTTTTTGCTTGGCTGAGGCCCAAAAAGCTGGCTATAATCCAAGGCTTTGCTGAACAGTCCCTGTAGGGGCGTCTTCAAAAATGGGTTACCGCCACCCTTCTGGCGAGGTGAGGCTGGAGCGCCTTAAGTTGTGCAAGTTGGCTTTATCGCTAGCTTCGCAAAACTGATCAGGCACCAGCTGTTTATAAAAGTATCG
>CANGCI010000087.1 GCA_947451995.1 Comamonadaceae bacterium
ATGGGCTACTTGGCCATCCGCGCGCAAAGCGGCATTCCGGGTTTGAACAAAGTTTATGGTGTGAGTGGCAACGGCCGCATGTATGAACCCGCCGACGGCCCGTTGCCCGGCGAGCACGATTGGAGCACCGAAAAGTATTTGCGCCACACACCGGGCTTGTTCCAAGCTGTGCGCGAAGCCGTAGGACCCGACACGCATTTGTTGCACGACGCGCACCATCGACTCACGCCCATTGAAGCGGGCCGCTTGGGCAAAGAGCTGGAACCCTTTCACTTGTTTTGGCTAGAAGACCCCACGCCCGCCGAGAACCAAGAAGCCTTCAAACTCATTCGCCATCACACCACCACGCCTTTGGCTGTAGGCGAAATTTTCAACACGGTGTGGGATTGCAAAGATTTGATCGAGCAGCAACTGATCGACTACATACGTACCACGGTAACGCACGCGGGCGGCATCACACATCTGCGCGTCATTGCCAATTTAGCCAGCCTGTACCAAGTGCGCACCGGCTGCCACGGCGCCACCGACATGTCACCCGTTTGCATGGGCGCTGCTTTGCACTTTGACACGTGGGTGCCCAACTTTGGCATTCAAGAACACATGGCACACAGCGAAGAAATGCTGTCGGTGTTTCCGCACGATTGGCGCTTTGAAAAAGGCATACTGTATTGCGGCGAGTCACCCGGCCACGGCGTGGACATTGATGAAAAGCTGGCAGCCAAATATCCTTACCAACGCGCCTATTTGCCCGTCAACAGGCTGCAACACGACGGTACTTTATGGAGTTGGTAAAACAACTTAGTTGTGTCGTTTCACTGCGCTCTGATAGGCCTCGTTGTGGTCTCGCTTGCCAACTGCAATGACCATGACAACCAGATGTTGGTCGATGACTTCGTAGACTAAGTGGTAACCTACATCACGCAATTTGATCTTGTAGGTATTTCGCAAATCGCCGCGAAGTTTTGCAGCGGGCACATGGGGTGTTACGAGCCGTTTAGAAAGGGCATTTTTAAACTGCCCCTTGATCGAGCCATCTAATTTTTTCCATTCCTTGAGTGCCAGCTCATGAAACTCAAGGCTATAGGTCGTCAATGTTGACCTTGACTGATTTACCGCCTTGGCGTGCTTTGACGATCTTTGTCAGGGCAGCGTCTTCGAGTTGTTCCAAGATCTCTTCATAGGCTGCAGCCGAAATTAAATACGCGGCGGGTTTGTTGTGATTCAACACAGCCACCGGCGCCAAATTGGCCACCTCGATGACCTCAGAGGGATTGCGCCGAAGATCAGTCATGCTGACTGTATTGCGGGCATAAATGGTTTGGGTGACGGACATTGAATTAGCACTTTAAAAAGCACATTATTTAGTGCATTTTAAAAATAGTCAACCACTACTTGTGAGACCGCCTAGAACCTTCTGTTCAAAGGACACGCGCCAAAGAAGCCTGCAAATTCTCTGAAGGCAAACGCTTAAAGCCCGAGCGTGCAAAGCGTTGCATGCGGCCCATCATGAAGGCCACCAACAAAGAAGCCGTTACTTGCGCATCCACGGTGGGAGTGTCGCTTTGAATGCCGCCATCGCGCAGTGACTGCTTGAAGGTGCTTTCCAATTTGTCGAACAACAAATTCATGCGCTCTTGCAAACGCTCATTTTCAAACACCAGCGCATCGCCCGTCATGACGCGCGCCATGCCAGGGTTCTTTTCTGCAAATTGCAAAATGAGCGCCACTGTGCGCGCCACTTGTGCAGGACCTGCAGGTTCGCGGTCGGCAATTTGGCGCACGAAGGCAAACACCGACTGCTCGACAAAATCAATCAAGCCTTCAAACATCTGCGCTTTGCTGGCGAAGTGACGGTACAAAGCCGCCTCACTCACACCCAGCTTGGCCGACAAGGCTGCTGTGGTGATGCGCTCTGCGCCGGGCTGCTCCAACATGCCCGCCAAAGTTTGCAAAATTTGCAATCGACGCTCACCAGGCTTGGGGCGCTTGCGTGTGGGCGCCGCGCCAGCTTCTTCGTTCTCGGGCAGGTTGTCGGAAGTTGTCTCTGTGGTCATGGCCTGTTCCTCAGTGGCTGCGAATCATGGTGCCGAACGCTTGGTCGGTCAGAATTTCTAACAACATGGCGTGTGGCACACGGCCATCGATGATGTGCACAGCATTCACACCACTCTTGGCGGCATCCAAGGCGCCACTGATTTTGGGCAACATGCCACCACTGATGGTGCCATCGGCAAACAGCTCGTCAATGCGACGGGCGCTCAAGTCGGTCAACAGGTTGCCTGCTTTGTCCAAGACGCCGGGCGTGTTGGTCAGCAGCACCAACTTTTCAGCGCGCAGCACACTGGCCAATTTGCCTGCCACCACATCGGCATTGATGTTGTAACTCTCGTTGTTTTCGCCAAAGCCAATGGGGCTGATAACGGGAATGAAGGCGTCGTCTTGCAAGGCCTTCACCACGCTGGGGTCGATCGACTCGATGTCGCCCACTTGGCCCACGTCGTATTCTTTGTGAGGGTCATTGTTGTCGACCATCTTGAGTTTCTTGGCGCGAATCATGCCGCCATCGCGACCCGTCAAGCCCACAGCCTTGCCGCCCGCTTGGTTGATCAGACCCACGATGTCTTGTTGCACTTCACCGGCCAACACCCACTCCACCACTTCCATGGTTTCGGCGTCGGTCACGCGCATGCCTTGAATGAACTCGCCTTTTTTGCCCAAGCGGTTCAAAGCCGTTTCAATTTGGGGACCACCCCCGTGAACCACCACGGGGTTCATGCCCACCAATTTCAAGAGCACCACGTCTTCTGCAAAGTCGGCTTGCAACGCAGGATCGGTCATGGCATTGCCACCGTATTTGATGACCAAGGTCTTGCCATGAAACTTGCGAATGTAGGGCAATGCTTGCGCCAAGATCTCTGCTTTGTCGCGCGGCGCAATGTGGGCCAAGGAATCAATGTCAGTCATGATGGTTCTTTAAATTAAAAACATGCAAGTCAGTACTTGCTCATGTGATAGGGGTCTGTCAGAGCCGTATTGTGAACACTTTTGAGGCCCTTGTGCCCCACCGAAACCATCAAATTACAAAATTTTTGCCAAGAGCTGGTCCACACCCGTTTGCCAGGGTGGTAACTGCAACTGAAGTGCTTGTTCCAAACGACCGCAATGGAGCCTGGAATTCAACGGCCGCTGGGCTGGCGTGGGAAATTCTGAAGTCGGCACGGGCAACAATTCTTTGACGGCAAAGCTCAAACTGGGCTTCAACTGCTTGGCTTTGGCCAACACATGGTTGGCGTAGTCAAACCAAGTGGTCACACCCGCTGCAGCCAAGTGATAAATACCAGAGAGTGGCTGGGGCGCTTGCAAGGTCAACGCCGTGACATCGGCCAGCAAGGCCGCGCCTGTGGGTGCGCCAAACTGGTCGTTGATGACCGTCATCTTCTCGCGTTCTTGGGCCAAGCGCAGCATGGTCTTGGCAAAATTGCCGCCCTCGGTGCCATAGACCCAACTGGTTCTGAAGATCACATGCTGGGCACCCTGCTTGGCAATGCCCTGTTCACCGGCCAACTTGCTGCGACCATAAGCATTGAGCGGGCCCGTGGCATCGGTCTCGACCCAAGGCGTTTGGCCACTGCCGTCAAAGACGTAGTCGGTTGAATAGTGAATGAGCCTTGCACCAATGGCTGCGCAGGCACGTGACAGCACTTCTGGCGCCAACGCATTGACCAAGTGCGCGGTTTCTGGATCGGACTCAGCTTTGTCGACCGCAGTGTAGGCGGCGGCGTTCACCACCACGTTGGGCTTGAACAAACGCACGGTGTCTGCCAGGCCTTCCAGACGGGTCAGATCACCGCAGTGGGAGGTGCTGTGCCGGTCAAGCGCCAGCACCTCGCCCAAAGGTGCCAAGCTGCGCTGCAGCTCCCAACCCACTTGGCCATTTTTGCCGAGCAATAAAATTTTCATGCGCGGCTTAGGCTTTGTATTGCTTCGTGACCCACTCGCGGTAGGCCCCACTTTGCACATTGGCCACCCACTCGGCGTTGTCCAAATACCAAGCCACCGTTTTGCGAATGCCCGTTTCAAAGGTTTCTGCAGGTTTCCAGCCCAACTCTTTTTCGAGTTTGCGCGCATCGATGGCATAGCGGCGGTCGTGGCCAGGTCGGTCTTTCACGTAAGTGATTTGCGTTGCATACGACTGGCCATCTGAGCGCGGGCGCATTTCATCCAACAGCGCGCACACTGTGTTCACAATCTCAATGTTGGGCTTCTCATTCCAGCCGCCCACGTTGTAGGTTTCGCCCAGTTGGCCGCCTTCTAAAACGCGGCGAATGGCGCTGCAATGGTCTTTGACATACAACCAATCGCGCACTTGCATGCCGTCCCCATAGACGGGCAAGGGTTTGCCGGCCAAGGCATTCACGATCATCAAAGGAATGAGTTTTTCGGGGAAGTGCAAAGGCCCATAGTTGTTGCTGCAGTTGGTGGTCAGCACAGGCAGGCCATAGGTGTGATGCCATGCGCGCACCAAGTGATCGCTGGCGGCCTTGCTGGCACTGTAGGGGCTGTTGGGTTCGTACTTGTTGTCTTCACCAAACGCTGGGGCTTGCGGGCTTAAGCTGCCGTACACCTCGTCGGTGGACACATGCAAAAACCGAAACTGATGCTGTGCTTCGGACGCCAAGGCTTGCCAATAACCGCGCACAGATTCCAGCAAACGAAAGGTGCCCACAATGTTGGTTTCAATGAAATCACCAGGGCCATGGATAGAGCGGTCCACATGACTTTCAGCGGCAAAGTTCAGCACCGCACGCGGCTGATGCTCAGCCAGTAGCTTGGGCAACAACTTGTCATCGCCAATGTCGCCTTGCACAAAGACATGTTGGGGGTTGTTCTGCAAGGACGCCAACGACGCCATGTTGCCTGCATAGGTCAACTTGTCGAGGTTGATGATTTTTTCATCCGTGTTGGCAACCCAATCCAACACGAAGTTGGCACCGATGAAGCCCGCACCGCCGGTAATCAGAACAGACATGCTTTTCTTTCCAAAACTCTATTTTAGAAGCCTTGGCAGCACTTGCCACAGCGGTTAAAGTGAGGTTTTGCCAAACCCACCCCAGAAGTACGGAGTTTTCATGGCCACCCAAGCATCCCGCAAGGCAGGCGCCAAGCCTGCATCCAAGCCTGCATCCAAGGCGGCACAAGCCAAAGCCTCAAGCAGCGCGCCTTTGCACAACACAGGCTCCAAAGACATGTGGTTGGCGGGCCTAGGGGCCATGGCCCAAGCCCAAGCCGTTGCCCAAGAAAAACTGCACGAGGCCACAGCGCACTTCAACCAGTTGGCCCAAGGCCTGACCACGGGCATCAACACCAGCCTTGTACAACCTGCCGGCATCAAGGTTGACCGCTTAGAACACCTGTTTGAAGACCGTGTTGCACGGGCCCTGAAAAGCTTAGGCTTGCCAACTGCACAAGAAGTGGCCGATCTACAAGACCGCGTAGCTACATTGGAGGCCGCATTGGAGGCCGCGCTCAAAGCTTCCCCCAGCCGCACAAGCCAAGCGGCACCGCGCAAACGCACCAGCGCAAGTGCCAGCGCCAAGTCCACCGCCACCAAAGCCCGCAAATAAGCACACCGCGCACCACACCAGAACACATCACACGGCATGGCCAAAAAAGCACCTCGACGCACCGCAGAGCGCATCGCCACCGTGGCATTGGACTTGTTCAATCGCTATGGCGAACCCAATGTGTCGACCACGCTCATCTCTTCCGAACTGAACATCAGTCCGGGCAATTTGTACTACCACTTCCCCGCCAAAGACCAGCTGGTCAGCCATCTGTTTGACGACTACAAAGATCGCATCCTGAAGTTGTTGGAAGCCAGCCAAGATGTGAAGGATGTGGAAGACGCTTGGTTCTTCTTACACTCTTTGTTTGAACACATTTGGGATCACCGCTTTTTGTACCGCGACCTCAACGATTTGTTGTCCAAAAATCGGCACTTAGAAACGCACTTCAAAAACATCCTCGAAGCGCAAACAGCCGCCTTGAACCATCTGCTGATGGCCTTGGCGCGTCAAGGCCACATTCGAAATGAAGCCGCCACCTTCACCACCCTGTCGGCCAGCATGTCGGTGGTGCTGACCTATTGGTTGAGTTATGAGTATGTGCGCAATCCGCGCCACGCCATGGAGCCCGAAAGCGCAGGCGAAGCGTTGGCGCGCGGTGCACGCCATGTGCTGTTGTTGTTGGCGCCTTATTTAGAGCACGCCGACGAACGCGCGCACTTGATGCAATTGACGCAAGCTTACGAAGTTAATTGAAGCGCGATTGCGCCAGCTTCAACAAGCCGTCAAAAATAAGGCTGTCGACCAATTCAAATTGAATGGCCATGCTGGGGGCCATTTTCCAGCCAGCACCACCGGTCATCACACAGGCGGGTTCCATGCCCGTGTGGTCTCGCAAATGCTGAACCATGCGCTCGCAGGCCCCGGCAATGGCATACGTGCCACCGCTGGTAAGGGCATCGCTGGTGTTGGTGGGAAAAGGCCGCACCTCACCGGTGGGCACATGCAAACCGGCCGTGCCAGATTCCAATGCACGCAACATGATGCCGTGTCCAGGCAAAATCAAACCGCCTAAAAATTTACCGTGTTGGTCCAAGGCTTCCACCGTGACGGCCGTGCCTACCATGACCACCACCAAGGGCTTGGCCTCCCCTTTCAGCATCAAGCGATGTCGGGCACCAATCATGGCCACCCATCGGTCCGAGCCTAAACGGGTGGGGTGGTCATAGCCATTGGACACACCGGCTTCTTCAGTGGACGACACCACCCACTGGGGCGCGATGTCCCACAACTCCATTTGTTCTTGAACACGCCGCTTGACGGCATCTCCGGCCACCACACAGCCCAACATGTGATCGGGCACAGGCAAACTGGCCCATGGACCCTCGGCCAAGGTTTCAATGTTCTCGAGAAATTCTGCACCCTGTGCCAGCACATTGGCTTGGGTATGAGGACGATCGTAAAGCGCCCACTTCAAGCGGGTGTTGCCGACGTCGATGGCCAAAAAAGTCATATAGGCGATGATAATGATTTTTTGGACCTGAAGCGGCGGCCTGCTTCAATCTTTCAATAGATACAAACACTCAGGGTTGACGCCTGATCAATGGGCTGAGTTTTTTCCATGGCAAATCAGCAGGATCTGCCGCCATGGGGCCAGGGGCTTTGGCCACCAACACCTCAGAGGCGATGGGTGTGAAGTCAGCTCGGAAGTGGTTTGAACTTTTCACCACCACGATCTTCATCTGCTCGGCATGGATGCCCACGGTTCGCAACAACTCACGGTCTAGCAACTGCACTTTGCCGCTGACCACCGCAATCAAAATGCCGTCAATTTCCAAACACGCACTGGGGCCCATTTGCACCGCAACGCCCGTCATCATGGGCCCCTTCAACACGCAACGGCCATCGCTGATGGCCTTGACGTTAAAGCGTGCCTGCAAGGGCGGATCGCTGAGTTGTCCCGTGAAGATGGGCACGGCTTTGCCTAAACTGCAATGGATTTGCGCGCCCACACCGGCTTCAAAAGCCATTTGAGCGGCAGCCGGATCAAACACCAAACCCACGGCAACCTGCCCCGGGAAGGCCTTGCCTGCACCTTGTTGCAGCAATGCATGCAACATGCCTGTGGTGTTGCTGTCCCCACCTGCGCCTGGATTGTCTTGGGTGTCGGCAATCACCACCGGCGCAGCCACTTGGCTGGCGGTGGCCATGGCTTGCACAACAGCCTCTCGCGCAGGCAGCCAATGGGGTCGCCACACAGCGGGCTCGCTGATGGCCTTGAAGAGTTGCTCAACCACTGCTTCGGCCTGAGGACCATGACCCCACACCACAGGGCCGCACTCTTCAAAATCAGATGCCGGAAAGCCCATGCAAAAACTCAACATCACACCCGACTCCCGGTCCAGCGCCAGCAATTGCTCGTAGGCGGATTTGGCAGGCGCCATCCATGTCGACTGCGCATTCAAAGAAATCAAAAAGGGAAAACGGCGCGCGAACATCGGCTCTTTGCGACCCAGTTTCAATCGGCGCTGCATCAACTGCGCCGCCAATTCGCCCGTGTCGGCCATGTCAATGTGCGGATAGGTTCTGTATGACACCAAGGCATCGCTTTGCGCCAGCATGCGCTGCGTCACATTGGCATGCAAATCCAAGCTGGCCACGATGGGCATGGCGGGGCCCACCAATTGCCGAATGCGCGACAGCAACTCACCTTCACTGTCATCTGCATGTTCGGCAACGGCCGCACCATGGAGGTCCAAATAAATGCCATCCAGTCCTTGGGGCAAAGCATGCCGAATGTCTTCCAAGATGGCGGATGCAATATTTTCAAAAGCTTCTTGCGTCACATAAGAGGAAGGCGTTGCGCCTGCCCATGCAGAAGGCACCAATTCCCACTGCCAACGCTTGGCTGCATCCATGAAGCCCGAGATGGGCATGTTGATGCCGGTCATTTGATCGATGACCGTTTGTCCCCGCATGTAGGCCGGAAAAGATTCACCGCAATTGAAGGCGGCCCAATCGGCCAGGCTGGGGGCAAAGGTATTGGTCTCGTGCTGATAGCCAGCGATCAAAATTCTAGTCATGACAGTTTCTGCGCGAGTTAACAAGCATTGAATTCAAGTTCACAATGGCGCAAATTTAAAAAGTTCACTATAGACCGCTAAAGGACAATGCATCTCATGGTCATCCCGAATATGTCTGCCGTCGATTTGTCGCAAGCCATTCACAGCAAGGCCGTGTCTTGCCGTGAAGTGACACTGGCTTATTTGAAACAAATTGAAACTCACAACCCAGCCAGCAATGCGATCGTCAGCCTTGCATCGCCTGAAGTTGTTTTGCAACAGGCCGATGAAAGAGATGCGCAATTGGCGCGTGGCGAATCGATGGGCTGGCTTCATGGCATCCCACAAGCCGTCAAAGACTTGGTGGAGGTTGCAGGCTTTCGCACCAGCCACGGCTCGCCACTCAGCGACCCCTTGCCCGCTACCGCAGACAACCTCATGTCAGCTCGCATGCGTGCTGCCGGCTGCATCTTTATTGGAAAAACCAACACCCCCGAATTTGGCTTGGGCTCGCACACCTTCAATGACGTGTTTGGCGCCACCTACAACGCGTGGGACCGCTCAAAAAGTGCGGGCGGTAGCAGTGGCGGTGCGGCCGTGGCTTTGGCCCAGCGCATGTTGCCCGTCGCCGATGGGTCTGACTTCATGGGCAGCTTGCGCAACCCTGCTGGTTGGAACCATGTGTTTGGCATGCGGCCCTCGCAAGGCAGATTGCCAAGATACCCCGTGGCCGACACGTTCATTGCGCAGTTGAGCAC
>CANGCI010000088.1 GCA_947451995.1 Comamonadaceae bacterium
CAAGCGCCTTTCTTGCTCAATGCCCGCCTGTATTGGCCGAAAGACGATGCACTGAATGGTGGCTGGAAAATGCCCGCCATTGAGCGTTTGCACTGATGCAAAGCACTGCGAACCTCAGTTCACTTGTTTGGCCACCAAGTAATGTGAAATGAGTGTTCGAAAATAGGCGCGGATGTTGAGCGGGTTGGCCGGACGGCTTAATGCTTGAAAGCCTCCCGCAATGGACAAATAAAGCAGCGCTGCCAAATCACGCGCTTTGGTGGCATCTTTCACCAACACCAAAAATTTGGACTGAAACAAGTCCATGCGATTGGCATCAACCTCAACCAACAATTGCGCCGCCACTGGGTTGTGATGGCTGAGTGCGCGCATGGCTTGTTCAAAACGCAAGTTTTCCAATTCGGAACCAGCCTGAAGAAAAGCAGCATCCACCACCAAGTCCAAATCCTTCAGCGCGTCACCGCTTTGCTGCAATTTCAATTTGGCGTCCAACTCCAATTGCGCCACTTTCCAGCGCATCAGCAAACTGTTGATCAGATCGGCGTGGTCGGTGAAGTGCCAATAAAAACTGCCACGTGTCACTTTGAGTTTTTCGGCCAAGGAAAGGACTTTGACGTTGTCAAAGCCGCCATCCACCACCGCTTTGAAAGCCTCGTCCAGCCAATCATCCCGGGTCAGGCGCGATGCTTCTTGGGCTGTGGGTTTTCGATTCATTGGTGGTTGGCTGGCCATAGAAGTCATGCGATATTTTGCAACACTCGCCGATCGGCCCTCTTAATTGGCAGCCGCTAGCGAAAACCCTAAACATGTTTGATCTTTGCTGTGCTAGAGTGAAATGTCAATACACAAGTGTACTGACTTACACCCACATTCTTTGGAGACACCCATGATTCGTTCCATGCACAAAGCAACACCTCGCCAGTTCATTCTTGCCTCATTGCCATGGGTCTGTCTCTTAGCCTGCGGCCTGAATGCGCAAGCTGCTGAAAGTTACAAACTGCGTCAAGCCCCCGTAGGTGCATTTGGTGGTGAGATTGCGGCATCGGCCGACAACCCCGGTTTCTTTGGCACCGCCAGCCTGACGCAATTGCAGATTTACAAAATTGCCGATGCCAATGGCAACAATGTTGCACCCTCTTCCATTGCGCCGATTCAATTGAATCCAGCTCTGCCCTACAAAGTGGCGTTCCCAACAGGCAGCTTGGCCTTCAATCAAGATCAAACACAATTGAATTTGGTGGGTGGTTACCTCACCGAAGGTAAATATGGCGATGGTCATGTGGCCTTTGCCATCAACGTGCCCTTCATCCAGCAAAAGCGCACATTTGTGGTGACGCAACCTGCAGGCACATTGACACCCGCCGCCACAACACCCCCTTTGAGCGCGGCCATCGTAGGCCAACTCAATGCGGGTGCCGCGCAAGCCAATGCGCTGGTTCAGGCCAAAGTTTTGGCAGCCGGCGCAAATCAAAATCTTGAGACCTCTGGCGTTGGCGATACCGAGTTGTCGACTGTTTGGGTTCGTCACGTCGATCGACTCAAAGTGGCCGCAGGCGTTTCCTTGTTTGTGCCCACAGGCTCTTACGATAAAAATCGTGGCCCTAACCCAGGCTTTGGCAACTTCTACACCTTGCGTCCCGGTGTGGCCGTGACGTACAACTTGAACCCCAAGCACTCGGATGAAACATGGGACTCTGGCGTCACCATTGCAGGTCGCGTTTCTTATGGCATGAACACGCGCAACAAAGACACCGATTACAAAAGCGGCAACTTCATTTACAGCGAAGGCGGCATTGTCAAAGTTCGTGGCGATTGGGCCTATGGCGTGAATGTGTTCTCTATTCAACAAATTTCTGACGACACAGGCAGCGGCGCCACGCTGGGCGGCAACCGCTACAAAACCAATGGTGTCGGACCTTTTGTCTCCTTCAAGTTGCCCGGAAAAGACGCCGGCTTCAACTTGCAATACAGCGACAATTTTGGTGGCCGCAACGCCATCGTGGCCAAGTCATTGCAATTGCGTTTTGTGAAGGCTTGGTAAGCCCTTCAGTGAATTGACGCCATGTCCTTTCGCAGTTTAAAAAGTTGGCTGATGCCCGTCATCAGCCAACGTTTTTTATCTCGCGAAAGATTGTTGGCCCTGCGCCGCAAAGCAGAACAAAAAAGACAATCGCAAAGTCGGCCCCATGTGCTGCACTTTTTCCATCAGGTCGACGATCCCTATTCACAATTGTTGGCGCAGGCCATACCGCTGCTGAAGTCGCGATATGCCGTCTCCATCTTGCAGCATGTGGTGGGCGAACCCGATGACTCAGCGGTGCCTGAACGTGAGATGTTGAAGGCTTACAGCCATCTTGACGCATCACGCTTGGCATCTCACTATGGCTTGCGTTTTCCTGAGGCGGTCGAACCTGTTCACACGCCCAAACCTACCGCCGAGTCATTGCTAGCGTCTCATCGCTTGCGCAAAACTTGGGGCCACTACCTCAGTGGCATGATTTATTACGAAGGTGAATGGTATTGGGGCATTGACCGCTTGCACCACCTTGAATCCCGTCTGACCGATTTGGGTTTGTCGACGCAAAAAAAATCGCACCCCCAACAACGCAGCGCACCCCTCTTTGCCACTCAGCAATACCAGCCCTTGCGCAATGTGCCTGAAGGCACCAGCATCGATTTTTACTTCTCTTTGCGAAGCCCTTACTCAGCCATCAGTGTGGCCAAAGTGTTTGAATGGGCCAAAGCCAATGGCGTGCAAGTGAATTTGAAATACGTGTTGCCCATGGTGATGCGCGGCCTGCCCGTACCCGCCGAAAAAAGAAAATACATCAGCTTGGATACAGCGCGCGAAGCACATCTTCAAAACGTGCCCTTTGGCCGCTTGAACGATCCCGTTGGCAAGCCCACCGAACGCGGTTTAGCCCTGATCCCTTTTGCCCAAATGCACCAATTGGCTGAAAGCTACATTCAGTCCTTCATGCAAGGCGTTTGGTCTGAAGGTTTGGATGCCGGCACAGACGCGCATTTGAAAATCATGGTCGAGCGCGCTGGCCTGAATTGGGAAGCTGCCAAAGACATCCTGAAAAGCAAAGCCAATGACGCGCATTGGCGTGCTGTGGCCGAGCAAAACAGACAAGCCATGCTGGCCTTGGGCCTGTGGGGCGTGCCGTCCTTCCGATTCGAAGAAACAGCTGTGTGGGGGCAAGACCGCTTTTGGGTGATCGAAAAAGCCATGCACGCTGAGTTTGACCCTCCAACACCCGCTTGAACCATGTCATTGATTTGCAGTACCCGCCACACATGGCTGAGCATTTTCGCCGCCGCAACCCTGGCCATCTGTGCGCCTGCATGGGCGAAACGTCCCAACATTGTGGTTTTATTGGCCGACGATTGGGGCTACAGCGATGTCGGTGCATTTGGCAGTGAAATTCACACGCCGCATTTGAACCAATTGGCGCAATCGGGCACCCGCTTTTCTAACTTTCACGTCAGTGCATCGTGTTCGCCAACGCGCTCGATGTTGTTGACCGGTGTTGACAACCACCTGAATGGCGTGGGCAACATGCGCGAAACCATTCCCCAATCGCATGTGGGACGCGCCGGTTACTTGAGCGTTTTAAACCAACGCGTGGTCACCGTGGCCAGCCTGTTGCAAGACCAAGGCTATCGCACCTACGCTGCTGGCAAATGGCATGTTGGCAAAGAGCCGCACAACTTACCCCCTGCGCGCGGTTTTGACCGCTCCTTGGTAATGGGCGACAGTGGCTCGGACAACTGGGAAACTGGCAAGTTGTATTTGGACTTGACCGACAAGGTGTACTGGTACGACAACGGGCGTGAAGCGCAAATGCCCAAGACTTTTTACTCGTCAGAGTTTTACGTCAGCAAAACCTTGGACTACTTGAAGACGGATGCCAAATCGGACAAGCCGTTTTTTGCTTACTTGGCATTCCAAGCCAATCACATTCCGCTTCAAGCGCCCCAAGAGTTCATCGACAAATACAAAGGCCGCTACAACGCAGGCTGGGATGTGCTGCGTCAAGAGCGCCGCAACAAGGCCATCGAGTTGGGCTTGGTGCCGCCCAACACGCCCATGGCAGCCTTGCCCGCCACGCACGTTGCTTGGGAGTCCCTCAGCCCGCAAGACAAAGCCTATCAAGCACGTCGGATGGAAGTTTATGCCGCCATGGCAGAGGCCATGGACTTTCACATTGGCCGCCTGATGGCGCACTTGAAGCAAACCGGCGAATACGACAACACCGTCTTTGTGTTCATGTCAGACAACGGCGCAGAAGCATCCGATCCCTACGCATTGGCGGTTGGCCGCTGGTGGCTGGACCAACATTACAACCGCGACATCGATCGCCTTGGCAGTCCTGGCGCCTACAGCATCATTGGCCCCAACTGGGCACGCGCTGCAACAGCACCTTTGAATACGTACAAATTTTTTGCAGGCGAAGGTGGCATTCGGGTTCCATTGATCATCTCTGGCATCTCTGGCATCCCTGCCGCCCGCAAACAGTCGGTCCAAAACAGCCTGACACACGTCAGCGACATCGTCCCCACCTTGCTTGATTTGGCGGGTGTACAGCACCCCGGCACTTCTTACAAAGGTCAAACCATTTATCCGCTAACCGGTCACAGTTTGCTGCCCATCATTCAAGGCAAAGCCACACGGGTTCGCGGCCCCGATGAAGTGTTGGGTTATGAACTGTCTGGCAATCGCGCCGTCTTTAAAGGTGACTACAAATTGCTGAGCAATTTGGCGCCAGTGGGAGATGGCCAATGGCATCTGTACAACATCGCAACAGATCCCGGCGAGACACGGGACTTAAAAGACGACATGCCAGAGCTGTTCCAAAGCCTGCAAAACGATTACGCCAAATGGGCCAAGGCCAACGGCGTACTGCCGATGCCCGAGGGCTATGACCCGATTCAACAAGTGATCATCAACTCGTTGGTGTTTGTGTACTGGCCACGTTACCAATGGCACCTGGCAGGTTTGGGTGTGTTGCTTTTGCTCAGCGGGGTGTGGCTATGGCGACGCAGGCGTTAAACGGCTACTTCGACAGCCCGTGGCCTTGCGAAGATGCGGGCCCAAGGAGATTGCAAGCACTGCAGGGCACCAAAGGCTTGAACCTCCAAGCCCACGAAAACCTTCAAAGTACCTCACGACGCACCCATCTCTCCACCATGACGGTGTTGGGTGCGCCTGGTGAAGTTTTTTTGCTCACGCATTCTGTCCTTGCATCGCACTTCGGTTTAGCCACTTCCGCGCAAGTCGCTTTGATCGATCCCATCACCCTGGTCACCCGTGTCCAATCGCCACGATTGCCAGGTGGGCCGATGTGGCCAGGCGGTTTGGCCGTGCTCAGCAACGGACATGTGTTGGTGGTGTATGGGCGGCATGCACATCTGCTGAACAGGCAATGTGAGTTGCTGAAATCAAAACAACTGCCTATCAATGAGCCCTACAACAGCTTTGTGGTGTTGGCCAATGGCCTGGTGGTGACCAAAAACATCTCTGAGAAAACACCCGCGCGCTTAAGCGTCCTGCATCCCGACACCCTCGAACGCATGTCTTCCGACATGGATTGTTCTGAGCCCTCGATTGCTCGCCTTAGTGCACAAGGCAATACGGTTTACGTAGTGGGCACCACCTCTGTGTTGCGCTACCACTGGGATGAAGCGCAATTGTGTTTGGTCCAAGATGACACATGGTCTTGTCACTACTTGAAAGATGCCAAGCAAAGCTATGGCTGGGACCTGGTGCTGACAGAACACGATGCCTGGTTCATGGACAACGGCGCGCACAACTACGTGATGAGCATGCTGGGTGCGGGCCAAAATGACATGCCCAACCGGCTGCACCGTGTGTCACTCACCGATTCAAGCGTTCACCAGCATTGGGAAGTGAGCGGCATCCAAGGTGGCGCCATCACCAATCCGCCCTTGGTCGATGAAGCACGACAAATTGTGGTGGCCTTTGATTCGGCCAATCGTCATCTGCGCGCATGGCGCATCCATCGGAATTTCGGGCATGACACACAGCTTGAATTAGTAGACATTTGGCATCTACAAAATTTTGGCGCGGCCAGTCACATGCTGCTGTTTGCCGAAACTGGCGAGCTGTGCGTCAACGATTACCAGCGCTTCAAAGAGCAAGTGGTCATTTTGGACATCGAAACTGGCCAAGAAAAATCGCGCGCCCACACAGGTGGCTTGATGCAAGGCGTGGTGTTTCCCAGTGCAGGCTGGCAACGCGACATTTACTGGTCCTCCATGGACCGACTGACACGGATACACATCGCACCTCATGACTAAAACCATTCTGATTACCGGCGCAGGCACAGGCATTGGCAAAGACACGGCCTTTGCCCTGGCTCAAAGAGGTCACCGGGTATTGGCCACCACGCAAACTGAGGCGCAAGCTTTGATTTTGAAGCAGGCTGCCAGCGAACAAGGCCTTCGTTTAGAAGCTTTCAAACTGGACATCACCTTGAAAGAGGACCGGGCATTGCTTGCACAACACCACGTCGATGTACTGATCAACAACGCCGCCATGGGTGAATCGGGCTCTTTGGCAGAAGTGGACATGCAGCGCGTGCGTCAATTGTTTGAGGTCAATTTGTTTGCCACTTTAGAGCTCACGCAAGTGGCTTTGCGTCAAATGATTGAACGCGAAAGCGGCACTGTCTTGTTCATCAGTTCCATTGCAGGCCGTGTGCCCATGCCCTTTTTGATGCCCTACAGCATGAGCAAGTTTGCGTTGTCTGCCGCAGCAGCTGGCTTGCGCGCCGAGATGGACCAACTGAAAAAGAACATTCACATTACCGTGATTGAGCCTGGCGCCATTCACACCGGCTTTAACCAAGCCATGACCAACAGCAAGTACGCCTGGATGGGACCCTCGTCTTATTTTGCGCACCAAGCTGAAGCCATGAAAAAGCAAGAGCGCATCACCTTCAATTGGCTTGAAGCCAAAACCACACGCAGCATTGTGAATGCCATTGTGAAAGCGACTGAAGCCAAGAGGCCACGTCTGCGGTACGTCGCGCCTTGGATTCAAGGCTTTGGTGTTCGTTTGGCCAGAATTTTGGGAGTTTGAACATGCGAATGAAAAAAACCGCCATCACTTTGATGGTGCTTGGACTGTTGGTGGCGGGCTTGTACTTGGCACGTGCACCCATCAGCTTGGCCATTGCCAAACGCGTTGCTGCTCAGCGTTTGGCCAGTGACCCCCTGCGCGACTTGCCCGATGGTTTGCACGTGGTAGTTTGTGGTGCAGGTTCTCCCATGCCCGATGAAAAACGTGGCGGGCCCTGCACACTGGTCATGGCTGGCAAACAAATGTTCGTGTTTGACAGTGGCAACACCAGCGCTCGCAACATCAACAAGATGGGTTTCAATGCGGGCTTGATCGATGGCATTTTCATCACACACTTTCATTCAGACCACATCGATGGCTTGGGTGAATTGCTGTTGCAGCGTTGGGTGTCTAAGCCTAACGCAGAGCCGGTTCCTGTGTATGGCCCCGAAGGCATTGACACTGTGGTCAACGGATTCATGCAAGCCTACAGCCTAGACCGTGGCTATCGCGTGGCTCACCACGGCGATGCCGTTCTGCCCAACAAAGGCTTTGGCGCCATCCCCAAGTCGTTTGGATTGCAAGACGACAAAGCCACGGTGGTGTTTGAAAACGCAGACACCCGCATCACCGCTTTCAGCGTCTCGCATGCACCGATTCATCCGGCGGTGGGCTACCACATTCGCTACAAAGACCGCAGCATGGTGATCAGCGGCGACACCACGCCTTCAGCACATGTGCAACGCGAAGCCCAAGGCGTTGACTTGTTGGTCCATGAAGCCATGTCGACCGAATTGATGACCTTCTTGCAAGAAGGTGCACACGAAGCCAAGCGTGACAAGCTAGAGCAACTCATGAAAGACATCGTGAACTACCACACCACACCGCAGGAAGCCGCCACCATTGCCAGCAAGGCCAATGTGAACTTCTTGTTGCTGAACCACGTCGCTCCGCCACTGCCTTTGCCCGGCTTGGTGGACGTGTTCTTGCAGGGCACTGCCGAAATCTTTAAGGGCAAAATTCAGGTGGCCAAAGATGGCGACATGTTGAGCTTGCCAGCAGGCCAAAAAGTGATTCAAACCAGCAACCGGTTTTAAAGGTATTTATGCGTCAACTCCCCGTCGTTCAAGACTTTCTTCGCACACCCGAAGAACGCTTTCAAAACCTGCCGGACTTTCCCTACCAACCCCACTACACACTCATTGGCGGCTTGCGAGTGGCGCACATCGATGAAGGCCCACGCGATGGCCCTGTGGTTTTGTTGATGCACGG
Source organism: Comamonadaceae bacterium (assembly GCA_947451995.1). GTDB lineage: Bacteria > Pseudomonadota > Gammaproteobacteria > Burkholderiales > Burkholderiaceae_C > Limnohabitans_A. Next base: position 8,360 of record CANGCI010000088.1, read on the forward strand.
CGAACCCGCTTGGTCATTTTTGTATCGCAAGATGATTCCCGTCTTGGTCAGCGCGGGCTTCCGTGTGGTGGTACCTGATCAGGTGGGATTTGGTCGCACTGACAAACCTGTTAAGCGAAGTGACTACACCTATCACAACCACGTGCAGTGGATGAGTGCTTGGCTTGAAACGCAAAACCTGAGCGGCATCACTTTATTCTGCCAAGATTGGGGCTCACTGATTGGCTTGCGCATGGTGGCTGAAATGCCCGAACGATTTGACCGCATTGCCCTCAGCAATGGTGGCTTGCCCACAGGCAAGGAAAAAATTCCAACAGCATTTCACATTTGGCGTGCCTTTTCCATGTACAGCCCATGGTTTCCTATTGGCAAAATTGTTCGCGCGGGTTGCGCACAGGGGCTGAGCGATGAGGCGGTCGCAGCCTACGATGCGCCCTACCCCAGCAGCCGCTACAAAGTAGGTGCAAGAGTGTTTCCCACTTTGGTACCCATTGACCCCAGCAATCCCGCCAGAGAAGCCAACGAGCGCGCATGGGACTTGTACAAGGCATGGTCCAAACCTTTCATCACTTTGTTCAGCACCCGCGACCCTGTCACCAAAGGCGGCGAAAAGATTTGGCAAAAATATGTACCCGGTGCTGCCGGACAAAATCACACCCAAATTCGAGGCGCGGGCCACTTTGTCCAAGAAGACAAAGGCGCTGAAGTCGCCCAAGCTTTGGTGGACTTTATCCGCGCAAACTAAACCCCGTGGGCATCAGTTGCCGTAGTAAACGTACTCGTCGCCTGGCACCATTTTTTCGCGCAGGTTTTTATCGATGGCAATGGCTGCTTCCGCCATGGAGGGCCAGCTGGGTTTCACTTGCGTGGCATTGAAGGCTTCAAGTTCCTTCTTCATGCTGGCCA
>CANGCI010000089.1 GCA_947451995.1 Comamonadaceae bacterium
CCTGAGTCTCCCTTAGAATGGCCGCCTTAAGCTTCATTCTTGACTAAGTAAGACCCCCTACCATGAGCGAAAAAATCATCCCCATTCAACCCGCTGGCCCCATCAATCGCCGTAGCGCCAACATCACTCAAGGCAAATCACGTGCGCCTAACCGCTCGATGTACTACGCCATGGGCTACGAAGAAGGTGATTTTGTCAAACCGATGGTGGGCGTGGCCAACGGTCACAGCACCATTACCCCTTGCAACAGTGGTTTGCAAAAGCTGGCCGATGCGGCAGTGGCAGGCATTGAAGAAGCCGGCGGCAATGCCCAAATTTTTGGCACCCCCACCATTTCCGATGGCATGGCCATGGGCACCGAAGGCATGAAGTACTCCTTGGTTAGCCGCGAAGTGATTTCTGACTGCATCGAAACCTGCGTGCAAGGCCAATGGATGGACGGCGTCTTGGTGGTGGGCGGTTGCGACAAAAACATGCCCGGCGGCATGATGGGCATCTTGCGCGCCAATGTGCCTGCCATCTACGTTTATGGTGGAACGATTTTGCCAGGCCGCTACCAGAACAAAGACCTGAACATCGTCAGCGTGTTTGAAGCGGTGGGCCAAAACGCTGCGGGCAACTTGAGCGACTTCGATTTGAAAGAAATTGAAAAGCGCGCCATTCCAGGCACAGGTTCATGCGGCGGCATGTACACCGCCAACACCATGTCTTCTGCGTTTGAAGCGCTGGGCATGTCACTGCCCTTCTCCTCCACCATGGCCAACCCCCATGACGAAACCAAAAACTCGGCCAAAGCATCGGCCAAGGTTCTGATTGAAGCCATCAAGAATAATTTAAAGCCTCGCGACATCGTCACGAAGAAAGCCATTGAAAATGCTGTCGCCGTGATCATGGCCACAGGCGGTTCAACCAATGCAGTGTTGCACTTCTTGGCCATCGCTCACACCGCCGGTGTGGAGTGGACCATTGACGACTTCGAACGCATGCGCAAAAAGATTCCCGTCATTTGCGACCTGAAGCCTAGCGGTCAATATTTGGCCGTTGACTTACACCGTGCAGGCGGCATCCCTCAAGTCATGAAAGTCTTGTTGAAGGCTGGTTTGTTGCACGGTGATTGCATCACCATCACCGGCAAAACCGTGGCCGAAAACTTGAAAGACATTCCAGATGCACCTCGCGCCGACCAAGATGTCATTCGCCCCATTGACAAGCCCATGTACGCAGAAGGCCACTTGGCCATTCTGAAAGGCAACCTGTCACCTGAAGGTGCTGTGGCCAAAATTACCGGTTTGAAGAACCCCGTCATCACTGGCCCAGCCCGTGTGTTTGACGACGAGCAATCTGCTTTGCAAGCCATTTTGGACGGCAAGATCAAAGCCGGTGACGTGATGGTCTTGCGTTACCTCGGACCCAAAGGCGGCCCTGGCATGCCCGAAATGTTGGCCCCCACAGGCGCGCTCATTGGCGCCGGTTTGGGCGAAAGCGTGGGCCTGATTACCGATGGCCGCTTCTCTGGCGGTACCTGGGGCATGGTGGTGGGTCACGTGGCTCCCGAAGCCGCTGCTGGCGGCACCATTGCGTTTGTGAACGAAGGCGATTCCATCACCATCGATGCCCACAAACTGATCTTGGAATTGAATGTGCCTGAGGCAGAAATTGCCAAGCGCCGCGCCAACTGGACTGCGCCAGCACCCCGTTACACACGGGGTGTGCAAGCCAAGTTTGCGTTCAATGCTTCAAGCGCCAGCAAAGGCGCTGTGCTTGATTTGTATTGATCCAAACACAACGCACTTTGCAATGACACGTCTTCAAAGTGTGCGGTGGGGGCTGATCACAGCCCTCACCTTTTTGTGCCATGCACCTGCATGGTCGGACCAAAGTCTGGCCACTCAAAAAAATTGCATGGGTTGCCATGCACTGGATCGCAAGATGGTGGGCCCGGCCTACAAGGATGTGGCAAAAAAATATGCTGCAGATGCAACTGCAGCAGACAAGTTGGCTTTGAAAATTCAAAAAGGCGGCGCCGGTGTTTGGGGCCCTGTACCCATGCCCAGCAATTCACAGGTGAATGAAAAAGAGGCCAAAACTTTGGCCTCTTGGATTCTCAGCTTGAAGTAATCTTCAAAGGCCGATGGCCGCAATGCCTGCTTTGGCAATTTGCGCATCTTCGTTGGACTTCACACCGCTGACGCCCACTGCACCCAAGCAGAAGCCATCTTTCATGATCGGCACGCCACCTTCCAGCAAACCTTCAACTTCAGGTGCTGACAAGAAGGATACGCGGCCACCATTGATCACATCTTCGTAAATTTTGCTTTCGCGGCGACCCAAAGCCGCTGTTTTGGCTTTGGCAGGTGCAATGTGTGCGGAAATGGGGGGCGCGCCATCCAAACGTTGGAAATAGAACAAATGGCCACCCGCATCGACAATGGCAATGCTCACAGCCCAGTTGTTCTTTTGGGCTTCCGCTTGGGCAGCGGCTGCAATGGCTTGGATGTCTGACAGTTCGAGGCTGGATTGAGTTTTCATGGTTCTCTGGAGGTGAAAAAATGATCCGCAAGGATACCTCAGGCAAGGGATCGCATTGCATTCACTCAGGTCACTACACAAAAGACCCTGAATACTTCGGCAAATAGGGCATTTTGGGTTACAAGCCCTACAATTTGCCTACCCGATACAGGGTGGATTATTAGGAGTTCACACATGAGCGATCTTCAAAACATTGAACAACCCAGCTGGGGCGACGTTGTCAGCACGCCAGCAGAGCGCAACAAGGTCATGCGCAACACCTATTGGTTGTTGGCACTGAGCCTCTTGCCAACCGTCTTAGGCGCCTGGCTTGGCGTGGCCACAGGTATCACACAATCTTTGGGTGGCGGCCTAGGTTTGGTCGTCTTCTTGGGCGGCGCCATTGGCTTTATGTTTGCCATCGAGAAGACCAAAGAATCTTCCACAGGCGTTTTCGTTTTGCTGGGCTTTACGTTCTTCATGGGCCTCATGCTGTCTCGCATGATTGCCATGGTGCTGGGCTTTAAAAACGGCGCAGACCTCATCATGACGGCCTTTGCGGGTACTGCCGGTGTGTTTGCTGTGATGGCCACATTGGCCAGCGTCATCAAGCGCGACTTGTCTGGCATGGGCAAGTGGTTGTTTGTCGGCGCCCTGGTCCTGATGGTCGGCGGCATCGTCAACATCTTTGTGGGCTCTACAGCTGGCATGATGGCTTTGTCGGTGGCTGCCATCGGTATCTTCAGCGCCTACATGTTGTACGACCTGAAGCAAATTTTGGATGGCGGTGAAACCAATTACATCAGCGCCACCCTCATGCTCTACATGGACTTGTTCAACGTGTTCCAAAGCCTGCTGGCCTTGTTGGGCATTTGGGGTGGCGAGCGCGACTGATCTTTCGAAGGATTGTCACATTAGCCCTTTGACAAGGGCATGAAACTAAGCATCTAGATTCGAAAGAATTTAGATGCTTTTTTTATTCGCGCTCGAACACCGCCATGCTTTCCACATGGGCTGTGTGTGCAAACATGTTGATCACACCGGCACTGAGGCAACGGTAGCCGGCTCTGTGGACCAACAGACCCGCATCGCGCGCCAAGGTGGCGGGGTTGCAGCTGACGTACACAATGCGTTTTGGAAATTGCCAATTGCCACGCAGTTCGGCGTTCTCATTCAACTCAGCCAAAGACTTGGCCAAAGCAAAAGCACCCTCGCGGGGAGGATCAATCAGCCACTTGTCGGCAATGCCATCGGCCATCAGCATCTCGGGCGTCATTTCAAACAAATTGCGTGCAATGAAATGGGTTGGTGCCAACGGCTTGCCCGCACCGCGCATGCTTTGATTGCGTGCAAAATTGTCGCGTGAGCGCGCCACCAAGGTTTCCGCACCTTCAATGCCAAGCACTTCTTTGGCCGTGGTGGCAATTGGCAAAGTGAAATTGCCCAGACCACAAAACCAATCGATCACACGTTCATGCGCTTCAGGTTTGAGCAAACGCAAAGCGCGTGTCACCAAGACTCGGTTGATGTGCGGATTGACCTGCGTGAAATCGGTGGGCTTGAAAGGCATGTGAACGCCAAAATCGGGCAGGTCGTATGACAATTCAGGGCCCCCCTCGTCCATCAACTTCACGGTGTCAGGGCCTTTGATTTGCAACCACCATTGAACGTCATGCTGTTTTGCGAACGCACGCAAGCGTTCTTGATCGGCCTGTGTGAGTGGCTCGAGATGACGCAGCACCAAGGCAGTGACCGTGTCACCTTGGGCCAATTCAATTTGGGGCACAGTTTCGCGCGCATCCATGCCGAAAATGAGTTCTCGCAATGCCATCAGCATGGCGCTGATGTTGGGCGGTAAAACACGACAGGTTTTGATGTCGGCCACATAGCGACTCTTGCGCTCGTGAAAGCCAATCAAAACTTCGCCTTTTTTGTGAACGTAGCGGACCGACATGCGCGCACGGTAGCGGTAACCCCAGCTGGGCCCTTCCATGGGTCGCAGCAAATTTTCGGGCTTGACTTTGCCCAAGTGCCACAAGTTGTCTTCGAGAACACGTTGCTTGACCGCCACTTGCGCACTGGCTTCCAGGTGCTGCATTTTGCAACCACCGCATGCGCCGGCATGCAATCCAAAATGCGGACAGCCAGGCTTCACACGTTGTGAAGATTCATGATGCACAGCAGTGACAACACCCGCCTCCCAATTGTTTTTCTTGCGATGAACATTGACAGACACTTGCTCAAACGGCAGTGCACCTTCGACAAAAACAACTTTGCCATCGGGGCGTCTGGCAATGCCTTGGGCCTCCATGTCGAGTGCATCAATGTGCAACCAACCTTCGGGCAAATCAGTGCGGCCGAAAATGATCTCTTGTGTTTGTTCTTCTCTCGAAGAATCGCTTTGTTTACTCATGGGCGTGAAGGCAAATATTTAGAAGGGTCGACAGGTTTGCCTTGCTTGCGAATTTCAAAATGCAACTTCACACGGTCGGCATCCGAACTTCCCATCTCTGCAATGCGTTGGCCTTTGACCACGGCTTGATCTTCTTTGACCAGCAAATTTTGGTTGTGGGCGTAGGCGGTGAGGTAGGTGTTGTTGTGCTTCAAGATCACCAAGTTGCCATAACCTCTGAGGCCCGAACCCGCATACACCACCTTGCCGTCGGCAGCTGCCAGCACGGGGTCGCCCGCCTTGCCTGCAAAATCTAGACCCTTGTTTTTGGCTTCATCAAAGCCCGCCAAGACTTGGCCCGTATGCGGCCATGCAAAGGCCAAACCGTCCTCGGCATTGTTGGCTGATGCAGGTGCTTGGGGTGCAGGCTGAGGGCTTTGTTGGGGCTGTGCTGCAGCAGGCTTAGTGGCAGCAGCCACTTTGGTTTCTGCGGGCACAGGCGCCACACGAAGGACCTGGTCCACTTCAATCACGTTGGGGTTGTCTAGGCCATTCCATTTGGCAATGTCACGCCAAGCTTGTCCATGGTCCAGGGCAATTTTGGTCAGGGTGTCACCTGGACGAACGCTGTAGTAGCCTGGCTTGCCTGCATTCTCAGAACCGGGCATGGATGCCCCCATCGAAATAGGCGTGCTGACAGCACCCGTGCTTGGATTGGCTTGAGGCGCAGGGGCTTTGGCAGTGCGCGAACTGCTTTGGCCTGCCACACGGTCTTCTACAGGAATAGGGCCACGCGGCTTTGAGCTACAGCCCACCAACGCAGCCAATGCTGAAAAACAAACTACCGTCAAAACGTGACGGACACCTATCAATTTCATGCCAAATCCTTCAGGAGACACCCGATTTTAGAGGGACAAAGTGAACGGCTTCGAGCACGTTTTGCTTGAAGCCCTGGGGGGTCTTGTCGATCACCATCAAAGCTTGCTGACCACTGGCAGTGACTGTCGGCGCAACCAAACGGCCACCAACGGCCAATTGATCGAGCCAAGCTTGAGGCACAGACTCGCCTCCCGCTGCAGAAATGATCGCAGCATAGGGCGCACCTTTGGGATACCCCAGCATGCCGTCGCCAAACAACAGGTGCACATTGGCCAAGCGAAAGTGCCTTAAATTGGCACGCGCTTTTTCGTGCAAACCTTTTAATCGCTCGATGCTATAGACCTCGGTGGCCACATGACTTAAGACCGCTGCTTGATATCCGCAACCCGTGCCGATTTCGAGCACGCGACCCAACTTGCCATCGGCGCCTTCGCGCAACAGCTCGATCATGCGGGCCACCACATTGGGTTTGGAAATGGTTTGCCCCAAACCGATGGGCAAGCTGGTGTCTTCGTAGGCTTGCGCGACCAAGGCACTTTCTACAAACCGATGACGCTCAACTGTTCCCATGGCTTGCAAAACCATGGGATCCTGCAGTCCTTGCGCCGCCAACTTTTGCACCATGCGCTGTCGCACAGCACTGGAGTCCATGCCCAAGTTTTGAGACAGCATGGGAGCCGACCTGAGGTCAGATTGAACAACCGGTTTCACCGGCGCATTGGTTTTCAGCGAGCGAGGCGCAGGCGAGGCCTTCTCTAACTTCAGTGGAAACCCAGGTCGTTGTGCCATCAAGCACCCCACACCTTTAACTTGGACAAGTTTTGCGACCACATGCCTGCGTTCTCATGGTCCGTTAAATCGACCTTCAAAGGCGTGATGGTGACGTGACCATTTTTAGCAGCATGGAAATCGGTGCCCTCGCCATCGTCCATGGCTTCACCGGCGTTGCCAATCCAGTACATGGTTTCGCCGCGCGGACTGAGCTGTGTAATGACGGGTTCGGCAGCATGCCGTCGGCCCAAACGGCACAGCTTGGCATTTTTCCAATGCGCCGAAGTGTTGGGAATGTTGACATTCAAGAGCCACGGTGACTTGCCAATCAGCTGTGCTTCTTCAAATTGCGCCACCATGTTTTTGGCAAACTCGGCCGCTTGGTCTAAGTGAGCCCAACCCTTTTCAGTTTGTGAAAAAGCCAGTGCAGGAATGCCAAACAAGTACCCTTCCATGGCTGCGCCTACGGTGCCAGAGTAAAGGGTGTCGTCGCCCATGTTGGCACCGTTGTTGATGCCAGAAACAACCAAGTCGGGGCGATAGCCCAACAAACCTGTCAATGCAATGTGCACACAGTCTGCGGGGGTTCCGTTGACGTATCGAAAACCGTTTTCACCTTGCCGAACATAAAGCGGGGAATGCAAGGTCAATGCGTTGGACTTGGCGCTGTTGTTGTGCTCGGGCGCCACCACTTCAACATCGGCCACTTGTTTGAGGGCGTGGTAAATCGCCACAATGCCGTCAGCACGGTATCCGTCGTCGTTGGAAATGAGAATTTTCATGGGGGTTTCCTAGGCCTCAATTGTAGGTCGCTACCGAGACATCCCGATGACGACCTGGGCCTTTATATTCAAGGAATTGTGTGTTTTTGAGGAGAATTTCTGTGCACGCTTGGCTTTGTGAAAATCCCGTCGGCGTTGAGGCTTTAACTTGGAAAGAGTTGCCCACGCCAAGCCCCCAGCCCGGTCAAGTCCTGATCCGCATTGAAGCGGCCAGTCTGAACTTTCCGGACCTCTTGATCGTTCAAAACAAGTACCAAATGAAACCCGACCTGCCCTTTGTGCCGGGGTCGGAATATGCCGGTGTGATTGAAGCCGTTGGCGAAGGCGTAACCCACCTCAAGGTCGGTCAATCCGTGGCCTGCTTGTCGGGCACCGGTGGCTTTGGCACCCACACTTTGGCACCTGCCAAGCTGTGCATGCCCCTCCCTGCAGGCTTTCCAGCTGTCGACGCCGCAGCCTTCATCATGATTTACGCCACCTCGCACCATGCCCTGATCGACCGAGCCGCCCTCAAAGCGGGCGAAACAGTGTTGGTCTTGGGTGCTGCGGGCGGCGTGGGAACAGCGGCCATTCAAATTGCCAAGGCAGCAGGTGCGCGCGTCATCGCAGCCGCCTCGACGGATGAGAAATGTGCGCTATGCAAATCCTTGGGCGCCGATGAAACCATCAACTACACCACACAAAACATGCGTGAGGTTTTGAAAACCCTCACGGAAGGCAAAGGTCCCGATGTCATTTACGACCCTGTGGGGGGTGACTTCGCAGAGCCGGCTTTCCGCTCCATTGCTTGGCGCGGTCGTTACTTGGTGGTGGGCTTTGCAGCCGGCCCCATCCCTGCCCTGCCCTTCAACTTGGCCTTGCTCAAAGGTGCCTCCATTGTGGGTGTATTCTGGGGCGACTTTGCGCGCCGCGAACCCCAAGCCAATGCCGCCATGATGGCCGAATTGGCACAGTGGTATGCCCAAGGCAAAGTCAAACCCGTCATTGACCGCACCATGCCCATGAGCGACCTGAAGGCCGCCTATGCGCACATGGGTTCACGCGGTGTGATGGGCAAATTGGTGATGGTCAACTAAGCCCTCACCGTCCGGCCCGCTCAGCCCTGCTTTTTCTTTTGAAAAGCAGGGTCGTAGCGACGAATCCAATTGAAGAACTCGTGGTACCACACCACGTTGTTGGCGGGCTTCAAAATCCAGTGGTTTTCGTCAGGGTACCAAAGCAGCCTGGCGTCCACACCTTTGGCTTTGAGCGTGTTGTAGTACGCCAAGCCTTGCGCGTCGGGCACGCGGTAATCTTTGGCGCCATGGATCACCAAGGTCGGTGTTTTCATGGTGGCGGCAAACGCATGGGGACTTTGCGCATGAATCTTCTTCATGTTGTCCCAATAGGATGCGCCCAACTCTTGTGGATGCCAACCGTAGGCATCGTCTGAGAACATGCCCACCCAGTCAAAACAGCCTGCATGGCACACGTAGGCCTGGTAGCGGCCAGGCTTCACATGCGCATTCATCCAGGCCACCATGTAGCCGCCGTAGCTGCCACCTGTGGCAAAGACCCGCTCTTTGGCAATCCAAGGTTTTTTGCGCAACCAATCGGTACACGCTTCCATGTCTTGCAACTCGAGCTGCCCCCACTTGTGCGTGATGGAATCCAAGAACTTGAAACCAAAACCAGATGAACCGTGGTAGTTGACGTTGGCCACCACATAGCCTTGCGCCGCAAACACATGGTAGTTCCAGCGCCAATGCCAAACATCGCCC
>CANGCI010000090.1 GCA_947451995.1 Comamonadaceae bacterium
ATTGACGACCACACCCAATTCGTCTCGGCAATAAGCGAATACCGCATCACCCACGGCCTCCCCTGCACTCATCAAGCCCTTCAATTTCAACTTGAAATGTTTGCGCGGATGGGCTTGCGCTTTCATCATTGCCTTCAATGCCGTCGGAAATAAAAAACTGTGGGTAATGCCATGAGCATGCAAAATTTCAAAAGCAATTTCTGGACTGAAGCGGCCTTGATAAGCCACGATCGGCCTTCCAAAATAAAGCGATGGCAGCAAGGCATCCATCAAGCCCCCCGTCCAAGCCCAATCTGCAGGTGACCAAAAAACAGCGTCAGAGCCCGTTGGCAGATCGCCATGAAAGTCAGCCCTTGTAGGCTCAAAACCAAACCAATTTTGGCTGCACACAAATCCCGTCAAATTACCGATCAGGGCCCTGTGTGGAATCAGGGCGCCTTTGGGGTTGCCCGTCGTGCCACTGGTGTAAATCAAAATGGCGGGGGCATCAGCTCGCGTGCTAACCGGTTTGAAGTCATGTTTGGCTGACGCATGGGACTGCGCCCTACGCAAGGCGCTAGGTACTTCCAAAATGTTTGTCAGGGCTGGGCATTCTTTTCTTAAAGCCTGCAAGACAGGTGCAGACGCCTCATCACACAAGGCCACGGCGGCACCACTGTCCTCGACCCGAAAGGCCAAAGCATCCGGCCCAAACAACATCGACAAAGGCATGGCCACAGCCCCCATTTGCAACACGGCCATGTAAGAGACCGCCGTTTCAAATCGCTGCGGCATCACGATGGCCACACGGTCGCCTCGTTTGACACCCAAAGTTTTCAGTTGCTGACTGAGCACATTGGCGGCGGCCTGCAACTGCGCAAAAGTCCAGGCCATCGGGGCCTTTCCATCTGGCTGATGCGCCAAAATAGCCGTTGCGTGTTGGTGCTGTGGTGAACGAGCCCATCGGCCACAGCACACCTCGGCCATGTTGAACTTGTCGGGCACTTGCCAAGCGAATTGGCGATGAACCGTCTCGTAAGCGTCGTTCCGGTGACTGACACGCATTCCCTGCCTCCTTATGATCTCGCAGTATGTACCAAGTTAAACGCCACTCTACTAGCCATTTCGTCCCATTGCGAGGGCATCAATACCATGTCCGCGAATGGGGCAATCCGCAGTCTTCATTGCCCCCCGTGGTCTTGGCCCACGGCTGGATGGATGTCGCTGCTTCCTGGCAATTCATGGTGGAGTCGTTGACAGAGGCTTTTTTCAACAATCGGCGCATCTTGGCAGCCGATTGGCGTGGCTATGGCTTGACCACAGGCCCCGCCACCGACAGTTACTGGCTGCCTGACTACCTTGGCGACCTCGACGCACTGCTTCGCCAGTTGTGTCCAGACCAGCCCATCGATTTGGTGGGTCACAGCATGGGCGGCAACGTGGTCATGATGTATGCCGGCGCGCGGCCTGATCGCATCCGCCGTCTGGTGAACTTAGAAGGCTTTGGCATGGCCGCCACCCGACCCTCCCAAGCACCCGGGCGATTGGGTCAATGGCTGGACGAGCTTCATGCCCTCGAAAAAGGTGATCTGAACCTCAAACCCTACCCTGATGCGGCTGCCGTGGCGCAGCGGCTCATGAAGACCAATCAGCGATTGTCTCAAGACAAAGCCAATTGGCTGGCCCAGCACTGGGCCAAAGCAGACGCCCAAGGCCAATGGCAAATTTTGGGGGATGCGGCCCACAAAGTGGTCAATCCGTACCTCTACAGAGTTGACGAGGTACTTGAAATCTACAAACGCATCAGCGCGCCAACGCTGGTGGTCGAGGCATCCGACGACTCCCTTTCACAATGGTGGAAAGGCAAATTCACGCTCGAAGAGTTCCACGAACGCCTGAAATCGGTGGCCAATTTGAAAATGGCCACCCTGCAAGATGCAGGTCACATGCTGCACCACGACCAAGCTGAGGCCCTGGCACAGCTTCTAGAAGAATTTTTGGCTTGATTTGACTCGCAAGAGACCTCTAGGCATGAGAAAATCCCATCTTTCATAGATTCGGACACCCTTCCTCATGGACGCAGAACACATCAATCAAATTGGCGCGAAATTGGTCGACTTGGCCGCCCGCACCGAAGATTTACGGAGGTATCTTTGACTACGATGCCAAATCAGAACGCCTAAGAACCGTTAACGCATCGCTCGAAGATCCCACGGTCTGGAACGACCCCAAAAAAGCCCAAGAGTTGGGCAAAGAGAAAAAAGCCCTTGACGGTGTGGTGGTCACACTGAACACCCTCACCTCCGAGCTTTCAGACAACAACGAGTTGTTTGAGATGAGTAAAGAGGAAGGCGATGACGCTGGCTTGCTCACCATTGAAGTTGAGGCCAACAAGCTGTCCACCATTGTGGAAGAGCTTGAATTCCGTCGCATGTTCAACAATGAAGCCGATTCCTGCAACGCCTTCTTGGACATCCAAGCTGGCGCAGGCGGCACAGAAGCCTGCGACTGGGCCAGCATGTTGATGCGCCAATACTTGAAATACGCAGAACGCAAAGGTTTCAAAGTCACCGTTGAAGACGAGTCGCCTGGCGACGTAGCAGGCATCAAAGGCGCCACACTCAAGTTTGAAGGTGAATACGCCTTTGGATTGCTGCGCACAGAAACAGGCGTGCACCGTCTGGTGCGCAAGTCACCCTTTGACTCATCTGGCGGCCGTCACACCAGCTTTGCCAGTATTTTTGTGTACCCCGAAGTGGACGACTCCATCGAGATTGACATCAATCCAGCCGACGTTCGCACCGACACCTTCCGTGCCAGTGGCGCGGGGGGGCAGCACATCAACAAGACCGACTCTGCCGTTCGTTTGACGCACATTCCCACAGGCATTGTGGTGCAGTGTCAGGACGGTCGCAGTCAACACAGCAACCGTGATGTCGCATGGAAACGCCTGCGCTCACGTTTGTACGACTTTGAGATGCGCAAGCGCATGGAAGCACAGCAAAAGTTGGAAGACACCAAGACCGATGTGGGTTGGGGTCACCAAATTCGCAGCTACGTGCTCGACCAAAGTCGCATCAAAGATTTACGCACCAACGTTGAAATGTCCAACACCCAAAAAGTGTTGGACGGTGACTTGGACGCGTTCATTGAAGCCTCGCTCAAACAAGGTGTCTGACACAGCTGGCCATGCCAGCGTGTTGCACCGACCCATGGAGATTTTTTGTGATGCTTGAAGCCCCTGCAAAAGCCATCCGCCGTGTTGATTACACAGCGCCGGCGTTTTGGATCGACACAGTCGATTTGACATTTGATTTAGACCCCACCAAAACACGCGTGCTCAACAAAATGCGCGTGCGTCGCAACCCGGATGTTGCACCACAAGCCTTGCGCCTCGATGGCGAAGAATTGAACTTGGCGCGCGTGATGGTCAATGGCGGTGGTACCTCCTTCAAAATGGACGGCAACCAGTTGGTGCTTGAAAATTTACCCGAAGGCCACGACGCTTTTGAATTGGAAATTTTCACCACTTGCAATCCGCTTAAAAACACACAACTGTCTGGCCTTTACGTCAGCCGTGATTCTTTCTTCACGCAATGTGAAGCCGAGGGCTTTCGCCGCATCACGTACTTTCTCGACAGACCTGATGTGATGGCCAGCTACACCGTCACCTTGCGTGCCGATGCAAAGCAATATCCCGTGTTGTTGTCCAACGGCAACTTGGTGGAACAAGGCAGCCTGGACGACGGTCGTCACTTTGCCAAATGGATTGACCCCCACAAGAAGCCTTGCTACTTGTTTGCATTGGTTGCAGGCAAATTGGTGGCGCGTGAACAGCGCATCTTGTCGCGCTCAGGCAAGGAGCACTTGCTGCAAGTGTTCGTGCGCCCTGGCGACTTGGACAAGACCGAACACGCCATGAACTCACTAATGGCCAGTGTGGCCTGGGACGAGGCGCGTTTTGGTTTACCTCTCGATTTAGAGCGCTTCATGATTGTGGCCACCAGCGACTTCAACATGGGCGCGATGGAAAACAAAGGCCTGAACATTTTCAACACGAAATTTGTGCTGGCCAGTCCTGCCACGGCGACGGATGCCGACTTTGCAGGCATCGAGAGCGTTGTGGGTCATGAGTATTTTCACAACTGGACGGGCAATCGCATCACGTGCCAAGATTGGTTCCAACTCTCTCTCAAAGAAGGCTTAACTGTTTTCCGCGATCAAGAATTCAGCCAAGACATGGCTGGCGTTGCCAGTGCCCGCGCCGTCAAACGCATTGAAGATGTACGCGTACTCCGTACGGTTCAATTTCCGGAAGATGCAGGCCCGATGGCGCACCCAGTCCGGCCAGATGCCTACGTAGAAATCAACAATTTCTACACCGTCACCATTTATGAAAAAGGCGCCGAGGTGGTTCGCATGATGCAAACCCTGCTCAGCGCACCGGGAGACGAAGATGGCAAGCAAGGTTTTGCCAAGGGCATGAAGCTGTATTTTGAGCGCCACGATGGTCAGGCAGTGACCTGCGATGACTTTGCACAAGCCATTGCAGATGCCAACCCCCACTCACACTTGGCGCAACAATTGACGCAGTTCAAACGCTGGTACAGCCAAGCTGGTACGCCGCGTGTTCACGCCAACAGTTCCTATGACAGTGAAGCGAAAACCTTCACCTTGACGCTTTCACAAAGCTGCGCGCCAACACCCGATCAAGCTGCGAAAGAACCCTTTGTCATCCCCGTCACTGTGGGTCTTTTGAGCGAAACGGGACAGTCCTTGAATGTTCAATTGCAAGGCGAATCCGGCACGGCAAACCAAAGCAAAACCTTGGTGCTGAACCAAGCTTCTCAAAGCTTTGTTTTTGAAAACATTGAAAACGCCCCGACCCCCTCATTGCTTCGCAACTTCAGCGCACCCGTTAACTTAGACTGCGCATTGACTGACACGCAATGGCTCACTTTACTGGCACACGACCCTGATGCTTTCAATCGCTGGGAAGCGGGACAACGCTTGGCTGTTCAAGCCGCACTTCGATTCATTCGCAGCGGCGGCAACACGCAAACAGACAAGGTGTTGGGCGCTGACTTCATTGACGCCATGCGTGCTGTCCTTCAACATCCTGACTTGGACGCCGCCTTCAAAGAATTGGTACTCACACTGCCCTCAGAAACATACATTTCTGAACAGTTGGAATCGGTTGATCCGCAACAAGTTCACGCCGTTCGTGAAGCCATGAAATTGCAATTGGCGACCAGTTTGTTTGCGCAATGGGAAACCTGCTACGAGCAAAACCGCGTGCTGGGCGCTTACTCCCCAGATGCCATTTCAAGTGGCAAACGCTCACTCGGCGGCATGGCCCTCCACATGTTGTGCTTGGTTGCACAGCATCAAGGCACATCCGTTTGGCCAGGCAAAGCCCTCCAAGCGTTCAAAGATGCGCACAACATGACCGACCGCTTCAATGCTTTAGCAGCACTTGTGGGCAGCGGACATGAATTGGCTTCAACGGCCTTGGCGCAATTCCACGCACTGTTCAAGAACGAGGATTTGGTCATCGACAAATGGTTTGCATTGCAAGCCAGCACGCCCGACCGAGGCGGCAACATTTTGCCTATCGTTCGCCAACTCATGCAGCATCCAGACTTCAACTTGCGCAACCCCAACCGCGCACGCAGTTTGATTTTCAGCTACTGCAGCGCCAACCCTGGCGGCTTCCATCGCAGCGATGCAGCAGGCTATGTCTTCTGGAGCGAGCGTGTCATTGAATTGGATGCCATCAATCCACAAGTTGCAGCGCGCCTGGCTCGTGCCTTGGACCGCTGGAGAAAGCTGGCAGAACCCTACCGCCAGGCAGCCAAAGCAGCCATTGAGCGCGTTGCTGCCAAATCTGATTTGAGTGACGATGTGCGTGAAGTTGTCACCCGCGCTTTGGCCGAATAACACCCTTCTAACGGAGTCATGTCCATGTCCCAAAAAATTTCATTGTCTCGTTATTTGGTGGAGCAACAACGCAGCAAGGGTCACATTCCTTCGCAGTTGCGTCTCTTGCTTGAAGTGGTGGCCCGTGCTTGCAAAAGCATCAGTCACGCGGTCAACAAAGGCGCCTTGGGTGGCGTCTTAGGCAGTGCTGACATCGAAAACGTTCAAGGTGAAATTCAGAAAAAGTTGGACATCATTGCCAATGAAGTATTGATCGAAGCCAATGAATGGGGTGGCCATTTGGCGGCCATGGCGTCCGAAGAAATGGAAACCATTCACTTGGTCCCAAACCGTTACCCTCAAGGTGAATACCTGTTGATGTTTGACCCTTTGGATGGGTCTAGCAACATTGATGTGAATGTGAGCATTGGCACGATTTTCAGTGTGCTGAAAAAGGCAGAAGGCCAACAAGCCCTCAGCGAAGCAGACTTCTTGCAACCCGGCCACCAACAAGTCGCTGCAGGCTACTGCGTCTACGGCCCGCAAACGACGCTGGTTCTTACCGTGGGAGACGGCGTGGCCATGTTCACTTTAGACCGCGAGCAAGGCTCGTTTGTACTCACCCAAGAAAACGTTCGAGTTCCCGAAGACACCAAAGAGTTCGCCATCAACATGAGCAACATGCGCCACTGGGATGCCCCCGTCAAGCGCTATGTGGACGAGTGTTTGCAAGGCAAAGATGGGGTTCGAGGCAAAGATTTCAACATGCGCTGGATTGCCAGCATGGTGGCCGATGTCCACCGCATTCTGACGCGTGGCGGTATTTTCATGTACCCCTGGGACAAACGTGAACCCCACAAAGCGGGCAAGTTGCGCCTGATGTACGAAGCCAATCCCATGAGCTGGCTCATCGAGCAAGCCGGTGGTGCTTCGACCAACGGCCGCGAGAGAATTTTAGACCTTCAACCTCAACAACTGCACGAACGTGTCAGCGTGATCCTGGGCTCCAAAAATGAGGTAGAGCGTGTCACGCGCTACCACTTGGAAAAATAAACGCTGACATTTTTAAAATGTTCAAGATCTCGATGCGGCGGTTGATATCCGCATTTTACGCCTTGGCGTTTTCGACTTTGCTCGCGACCTCCGTGATCGCGCAACAAACGCCTTCAGTGAAAGCAATTTCGCAGATTGATATTTCCCAATACATGGGCAGTTGGTATGAAATTGCCAAACTTCCCAACTGGTTTCAACGCAACTGCGCGCAAAACACCAAAGCGACTTATCAGCTGCTCAACCCAGCACTAATTCAAGTTCTCAATCAATGCCAAACAGCCAATGGCGAAATGATTCAAGCTTTGGGCATGGCCAGACCCCGTGCCAATGGGCTGCCAGCGCAGCTTGAAGTGCGTTTTGCGCCAAGTTGGTTAGGTTGGCTCCCCTTGGTATGGGGAGATTACTGGGTGTTGGATTTAGACCCGCAGTACCAACTTGCCGCCGTGGGCGATCCCAGCAAAAAATACCTCTGGATCTTGTCGCGCACCCCTCAAATTTCAGAAGCTTCCTACAAGGCTTTGACGCAACGGCTGTCTTTGATGGGTTTTGACGTCAGTCAACTCGAAAAAACAACGCAAAATTAAGCAATCTTTGCCAGATGCGATAGCATGCCAATCGTGAAAAGTAATTGCAATTGATTGCACGCTTGCAGCAACCTACGCCATCCAATTAGGAGACTTCAATGAAAACTCGTTCAACCCTCACATTGATCGCCTCTTGCCTGACGCTGCTCAGCGCCAGTGCAGTATTTGCCCAAGCAGCAGATCCTGCCGTCAAAAAATCAGAGGCTGGCATTTGTCACGACAAATCAAGTACCAGCTATGGCGCCACCAAGAAATTCGAAGCCTTTCCCAACATGGAAGCTTGTTTGAAAAGTGGTGGCCGTGCACCTGCCAATGCAGCAGTTGCTGAAGTTGTTGTCAAAAAATCGGACAGCGGCATCTGCCACGATAAAAGCAGTGCAAGCTACGAAAAAACTCAGAAATTCACGCCCTTCAAAACACTGGACGAGTGCGTGAAGAGTGGTGGCACTTTACCCAAGAAATAAAGCGGGATACTGAAAATCTGTTGTACAAGTACAGCAGGATTTTGAGCCCAATGCCTTGCTTGCCAATTAATTGGAAATCAATTGGCAAGGTGCCTTGATGTGACGAGCCACGCGCTGCTCGTCACAATGTTGAATGGCATTGCGCTGTGCAACCGCAGACAATTTGACATAAATAGAACAGGCAAAAGCCATTTTCCCGTCATCGGTGCGGCTGTCAAAAGCAGCCGCACAATGTCCAAACTTTCCTAGATGCGGCTTGTTGGCGTTCCAACTCGTTTGCAAAGACATGGGCAACAATTCAGCTGCGATGCGTTGATGCTCTTCTGTCGCATTCACAACAGCAGGAATCCCTCCACCGATCAGTAGCGCAATACCAAAGACCTTTTGCCACATGGCGTGCTCCTTCCCTGAAACTGCGTCAGATGGGTTCTTCAATCAACGGGCTTGATGTTGGTGCGCTTGGACTCTGAATTGACTCAGCAGCCAACGTGTCAAACGCAACGGCTCTGAAAATTTCACGGAGCATTTTTTTCTCGGGCAAGGAAAGCGCTCGCGTTAATCGATGGCGCATGCGGAGCAGTAACTGGCGATCAACCTCTTGCGGAATTCCTCGGTTGATGTGAAGTTCGTCGCGCAATTCTTCACGCTTGTCTTCTGGCTCTTCTGCCCACCAAGACTGAATCACTTCGGTCATGGTCTGGCGAATCACTTCTGGGTCCTCTGGCACTGCATTGCCCTCCTTGGACACCACGCCCTGAAGGATTTCTGCAAGTGCTTTGGGTTGCACCACAATGCGCCGGTCGGCCTGCGACAACAAGCGCCCCCAACCTGGATCTGTTTGGTGCAATTTAGGCATGTTGCGCGCGGCATCATCTGCCAGAATGTGGACAGACATCCCCGTCAGCTGTGCGTTGTCAATCGCAGTCAACAAGCGTTCGTCGTCTGACGCCAACAGCACATGATCACAAGCACCGTGCTGTGCCAAACGGCTCAAATCTTGGCCCATGCTTTGGAGCAGTGACACGCCGCCATCGGCGTC